>NZ_CAWNTB010000172.1:0-21729 GCF_963877065.1 Vibrio sp. V01_P9A10T6 | reverse complement strand
GAAAAACTAGAACTTAAAGCCTCTAATAAAAAAACAGCAACAACTGACTTACTAACTAGCAAAAAAACTGGTTTAACCAATTTTATTTGCGAGAACATCTCATTATTAAATTAATTTTTCTCGAAAAATGAGAATTCACCAAACTCTGACAATGATAAGCCACCTAAGATAGTAAAACCAAAAAAAACCATACAAGCAACATCACATTAACCTAATAAAATTAAACAAATTCAACGAATTAAATAAATAAAGATTAAAACAGCACCAAGAAGAACATTATATAAACACACCAAAACAAGCACTAAACATTGCCAATATTCCCTGAATATGATGATGTTAAGGTGTTATTTTGGATGCTTCATCAAATTGAGGTTGATCAACTAAACAAAGTAGTGCTATTCTCATATTCATAGAATGAAACCACAGAATAAAGGAGCAGTGTTATGATTTCTTCATCTCAAAAACAGGGACTTGTAATGATCGCGGTTATCGTAGGCCTAATGACACTGCCAATGATGTACTAAGTATCTAATTCCCAATAAAAAAAGAGGACACTTTCGTGTCCTCTTTTTTTATATAACGATTGAGTAAAACAACCTAATACCATTTATGGCATTGTGACGTGTTTCGATAGGGCTTCCCAATGAAGATAGTAAAAAAGAAGCGCCGCTAACGTGATTAAGGTCATTAATGAAATGGCTACGCGCCAAATAAAGCGACCGCTGCGCGGAGTCAGCTCCTTCTCACATTCATCACACACACGAAGAAATGCTTTGCGATCTTCTAACTGATAGTTATCTTCATGCACAACTTTGTTACGAATAGTGGCAATGAACCTCAGCTTGCCCACCACATCATGTGGTAAACGCTCTTCACAGCTGGTCACCAATTGATGTAACCCCTTCCCCTCAGCGTGATATTGCTCTCTCAACAAGCTTTCCAATCGACGCGTTCGCAAAACCACTTTCTCAATATCTGACATTATCGCCCTCCTGTGCCAACTCTGGTGGCGCTCCATCTATTTTTATCATACTTCCCCACGGAATAGTTGAGCATTTTTGCTCGCTAACCTACCGAGGAAATGTGATATCCGCTGGAAAAAAAACCGTCAAACCAATCAAACTCACGCTTTAGTAGCAAGCAACACCCCTTTGCCATATGTTGCACGCTAAAATGTCGCCTTCATCGCTAAGGAGTTCACCATGCCGCTTTCATTACTTATCGTTGTCGCTTTGTTAGTTATCTCTGCTATTTGGGTATTTAGCTATTTCTATCGTCGCCATGTGCAAGGCGAAAACGCCCCCGAACGCACTGCTAATGTCACGATTATCGACAAGCAAGCCATCGCCATCCCTCATGCTCGCCCTGGGGAAGAGGATCAGGAGTTCTGGATTTACGTCCAAAAAGGCAAACTTGGCCCAAAGCGGGAATTTCAAGTCGGCGTGCATTATTACCATGCACTTAACCCAGGCGACCAAGGAATGCTGACTTATTGCGGACACAAGTTTCTACACTTTGCACTCAAACGTTAAGGTAATAACCAACGTGTTTTTGCAGAGCGAGCAACCCATATACTCACCACCAGTGATCCTGCGCCGCTTACGAGAATCCATAACGGGATCACCCATGCGGGATTCCCTTGATCCCACCCATACTCTTTTACAGGCCATAGAAAGATGGGATGTAATAAATAGATGCCTAAGCTGTGCTGGCTTATCACACTTACGACTTGCTTAGCACGAGCGGGCAATCTCTCAGCAAAATATCGACACACTATAAATATCATGCTGGCGGCTAACACAACGTTCAGTGTTTTATAAGAGAGCCAGCGACCAATCGTATACTCACCCGCTGCGACACTGTGGCTGACCACCATCCATACCGTCGTCAATAGTGCCAGACAGCCAAGCAGAATCGCCATACATAGCGTTACTCGGTTGAGTGGCACCTTCTGATAGAGCAAGTAACCCAACGGTAAATAACCAGCAAACAGCCATAGCTCATTGCTCCAGGGGCCATCAATACCGCATAAAAATAAGGTGGTCGTCAGCAGCCACACGGCAACTAATGCGTACAGCGCTTTATCATCAACTCTTCGGACCAGCAGTTGTAGAAAAGGGATCACAAAATAGAGTGGGATAAAGTAATAAAAAAAACCTAAATGGTAATACGTCGCGTGGTGCGTACTGTTACTCAGCACTGCCTTTGCAACTTGCCCATCAAATCCACTCGCACTCCAGCCGGACAAATAAGCATAGAAGAGCGACCAAACGATAAATGGCAGCAAAACTTTGCCAAGACGTCGCTGAACATAATAACGCGCATCAAAAGGGCGACGATCACTGAGCATTAAGGCTCCAGTGATCAATATAAAGACTGGCACAGCCCAACGGCTTACACTATTTATGCCAACCGCAACCACCCACTGCTCAAAAGGAATATCGCCGAGTTGCTGCCGATAGGGGGCCAACACATGAATACCGATCACCGCTACAGCCGCCAAACAGCGCAATAAATCAAAAAAAATAACTCGTTTGGTCATAGTGCCTATCCACAGTGTTTTAAGGTTTCTACTATAAAGTTGAAATAGTTGGCTATGTAATCCGCAAGTCAGTTATCGGTAAAGGATCACTAACGCCATTATAATTAATAGCTAATACCTATCGAATAAATCAATCAAAACGAATTTATTTTGTTCACTTCGAGGTGCAATCTAATGCTTAACAAGAGAAATCACTTATCCATGACAACGAGGTGAACACATGACAACAAATTTGATCGGTTTAGATACCAACCAAAGCCAACAACTTGCACAAGCGTTAAACCAATTATTGGCTAACTACCAAGTGTTTTATATGAATACTCGTGGTTACCATTGGAATATCAAAGGAAAAGAGTTCTTTGAACTGCACGCAAAATTTGAAGAGATTTACACTGACATACAGGTCAAAATTGATGAGTTAGCGGAACGAGTTTTGACTTTAGGTTATCAACCGTTGCATAGCTTCAGCGCCTATTTAGCAACAGCGCAAGTGTCAGAACACACTAACGCAACTAATGGTCAAGAAACCATGCAAGGATTGGTTAAGGGATTCAGTGTATTGATCCACCAGCAACGAGAAATTCTTGAAATTGCGACGCAGGCGGGAGATGAAGGCACTTCAGCACTGATGAGTGACTATATCCGCGAACAAGAGAAACTGGTATGGATGCTGAATGCTTGGCTGCAATAAACCCCAAGTTTGAGCAAACCGCCGTCGCTCATGACGGCGGTTTTTATATTCGCACGAAATTTATTACAGCAAACGATGAATATCTTGACTCCAGCGCTGCGCCGCCGAAAGCTCATCACTGACTTGATTTAATTCAAGCCCTAGCAGATCACAATGGCTTTCCACTCCTTGCCAGTCCGCTTGCTCAAAACACTCCTCAAGTGCCAACAGCTCGCCAATGGGTCCTTCACGCTTTTGCAGTGCTAGTTTGACCACGTCACATAAGGGTAACTGCGCAACCAGCTCTTCAATTGAAATATCCAGTAAGGCATCTAACACAGAAAAAAGACCAATTAAAAAAGCTTGCTCGCGATGTTGACGAAATGAAGGATGCCCAGACATTAATTGACAAAATTGAGCACGTTGCAAAGAGAGGTTATACAACTCTTTCGGCTTTTTAGCTGAGACAAATGAAGCAACGGCTAATGATACAAAGGTTTTGAGCTTGTCTTGACCAAGATAGACCAAGGCTTGACGAAAAGAGGAAATCGGCACGGATAAGCGATCAGACATAGTGTTGACGAATCTGAGCAACTTGTATGAGAGCGCTACATCTTGCGCGACAATGTATTCAATCCGTTCAAAATCAGCATTTGGCTTACAAACTTCTCGAAACAGCTCCAAGGCGATAATCTGCTCTGGTCCAACATAACGCTGCTTGATCATTTCTGGTTTACTAAAGAAATAACCTTGGAAAAAGCTAAAACCGGCATTACGTGTCACGGTGAACTGGTGATCCGTTTCAACTCGTTCCGCTAAATAACGACGCTTACTGCCTTCCGCTAAACGCTGACGTACAAACTCGCAAGCGTGATCTAAGCCCAGCGCCATAATATCGAGCTTGACGATGTGCACATAACTCAGAAAGCGTTCCCATTCTGGCGCATACACAAAGTCATCCAGCGCCACCAGATAGCCACGCCGATACAACTCTTTAATCGCCTCAAGCAGTTCATCCGTCGGCTCACAGGTTTCGAGCACTTCCACCACAATTTGTTCTCGCGGCAACGTTAAAGGCAGACGGCGAATTAAACTCTTGTAGGGAAAATTAATAAAACAACGTGATTTGGGAATATTAGGATTGATCCCCACCGCAAGAAAGTTTTCGACGATCAAGCGATACGTGGCTCGATTCGACTCAATGTGCGCTGGAAACGCGTTTTTTTCCCCATCACGAAAGAGCAATTCATAGCCAAGCGTATGCTGCTTAGCATTTAAGATCGGTTGTCGTGCGACATAAGAATAATGCATTAGTGATTAACAACTAATAATTGAGACATAGCCATCTTAGGACTTCGCCACTGCTAGTAGCGCTCCACAACCAATAAACATCGAGCCAAATACTCGGTTAATCTTACTCATGACACTCTCTGAACGAATAAAGCGCCCCATTCGTGCGGCTAAGGAGGTGTAACCAAGCATCACAATCGAATCAATGGTTACCGTGGTCACGCCTAACACCAACAATTGAATGAACTGATCTTGGGTTGGGTCAATAAATTGTGGAAAAAGCGCCACCAGAAAGACGATGGATTTAGGATTTGTCAGGTTGATCAACACCGCTCGACGCAATAAAGACCAACTCGTTTGCATTTGAGCCGTTGCATTGGCCATCATACTTGAACGATCACGCCATTTTTGAACACCTAACCACACCAGATACGCAGCACCAACCCACTTAATCACACTAAATGCCATGGCTGATTGTGCCACTAAGGCACCAATTCCGGCTCCCACCAACATGATGTGAAAAGCCAACCCCAATTGTAAACCCACAATCGCGGCTAGTGATTTACGTGTACCGTAGCTAAGGCCATTGCTGATGGAATTGACCGTACCTGAACCCGGCGCCAAACTAAACAGTATCGCGGTCACCACATAGGCAAGCCAAACATGAGTATCCATTGCAATTCCTCTCAACTAGACTAATCTAGCCTAAAAATGAACTATTCCTCGAATCTGTCCAATAAGAATAATCTATGAATCAGACGAGTCCAAACTCCCCACCTTATACTCAAGAGTCTTTCTTTGAGCAAGTGATCAATACCACGATTGCCGATTTCTGGCACTCCAGAGAAGAAGGTTTTATCAAATCTGCTGATAAAACAAAACTTTATTGGTGCAAACTTACCTCGCCTCAACACTCAAAGGCGATCTTCGTCGTCAACGGACGAATTGAATCTTGCTGGAAATATCAGGAGCTATTTTATGATTTTTTCCAACAAGGTTATGATATTTATTCTTTTGATCACCGTGGCCAAGGGCTTTCTGATCGATTAATCGACGATCCACAAATCGGCCATGTCGGTGAATTTGATGACTACATTTTAGACATGCAGCGTGTCATTGAGCACTTTGACTTAAGCCATTATGCACAACGTTTTCTCGTCGCTCATTCGATGGGTGGTGCCATTGCGACCCGGTATGTACAAACATACCCTCAACACCCATTTGCGGCTATGGTGCTCAGCGCGCCAATGTTTGGTGTCAACATGCCATGGCAATTACGTCCTATCGCTATGACACTGAGCCAAGTGCTGACGGCGATGTATAGCAAACCAACCTATGCGCCAGGCTATCAAGCCTATTCTGCAAAGCCTTTTGAGATCAACCCATTAAGTCAAAGTCAGGTGCGTTACCAATGGTTTCGAGACCTGTACCAACGCAAACCCGAATTGCAAGTTGGCGGCCCTAGCACGCGCTGGGTATGGCAAGGGCTCATGGCAGCGAAGCTGTGTCAACTGATGACTCGTCAAGTGAAGTTACCAACACTCATCTTGCAAGCAGGGCAGGATGAGATTGTCAGTAATGCGGATCAAATCCGCTTTGTCACTAAGCTGGCGAAAACCAATCCATCTAGCAAGCTGGTCATCATTGAAGGAGCAAAGCATGAGCTCTTTTTTGAAAAGGATTGCTATCGAAACCAAGCACTTGATGAGCTATTTAAGCAATTCCAATCTCTTGAGAACACGGTTTAATCACGGTGTTAGAACTGAGCAAATAGAGGAAATTTCAATTGAGAGTTTTACCCTCTTTTTCCTCTTTAAGATGGCGTAAACTAAGCCACACCAAAGTTTCTCCACCATCTGCGATCTGCAAACCAAATCGACCATGATAATGAGGGTTTTATGACCACCGAATGTAAAGAGCACGCGATTCATATCGTGGCGTCCGATCTCGACGGTACACTACTTGCACCAAACCACCAATTGAGCGAATTCACCAAGCAAACGCTACAAGCACTTCACCAAAAAGGCTTTACTTTCATCTTCGCTACCGGTCGCCATCACGTTGATGTGGCGGGTATTCGCCAGTTAGCGGGCATTCCAGCCTACATGATTACTTCCAATGGCGCGCGCGTTCACGACCAACATGACAATCTGATGTACAGTAAAAATGTACCGCAAGAATTGGTACAGCCCGTCATTGACGTGTTTAAGCAAAACCCTGATATTTTTGTTCACATCTATCAAGATGAATCGTGGTTATTGAATAAAGAAGATGAAACGCTGCGTGATTTCCACGAAGAATCCGGCTTTAGCTACCAAGTATTTGATGTCAATAACGCACCTACCGAGGGCGTCGCCAAAATATTCTTCACCCACCCAGCGCAAGATCATGAGTTATTAGCTCAGTTTGAAGAACGCTTAAACGATATTTTTGGCGACAAACTGAACGTCGCCTTCTCAACACCTTGGTGTTTGGAAGTGATGGCAGCAGAAGTGTCGAAAGGGGATGCGCTCAAAGCCGTTGCAGAATCATTAAACCTGACCCTAGATAACTGTATTGCGTTTGGCGATGGTATGAACGATGTGGAAATGCTGTCGATGGCTGGTAAAGGCTTGGTGATGGGCACATCGCATCAAAAAGTGTTCAATGCACTGCCTAATAACACCGTGATTGGTAGCAATGCAGAAGACGCCGTGGCTCACTATTTGCGTGAACATTTATTGTAACAGCAGCCTGCAGTAACGAGCGGTCACAAAAAACAGCGCCATTTGAGCGCTGTGTTTTTGTTCATAATGGCTTCGCGATTTATCTCTGATACTTGTCCGCGGGTTGTTAAATTCACACCCATCAGTTCAATTTGCCAGCGCCTTTATGCCATAATCTAGCCTCGTTGCATTGCCCAAAAAGAGTCTGCTATGAAAGTGCTTCACTGTTCCGCGCTGTTATTGACCACATTAATGCTGCAAGCCTGTGCGACAAAAAACGCATCACTGCCACCAGCCGTACCGATGGCGAGTTTGGATAAACCCAGCTCAATCAAAGCACAGCCCTTTATTATGCGTGGAGAAGTCGTTGTAGGTCATGAGGCGCAAACCTTTACACCTTGTGGTAGCAATCAACAATATTGGCTAGCACTGACGCCACAGCAGACTCAGCAAGCCTTGAGTTTGGCTCGCTCGCCTTATCAGCCTTTGTATGGCGAACTAATTGGTACTTTATCAGCGCCAAGCCGCACAGGCTTCGATGCCGATTCCAGCGCACGTTTCAACGTGACCAGCATCAATATGCTCAGTGCTGAAAATCCTAAACGCTGCAATCAACCACTCAAACCGACACGCGCTTTTGGCAACGAACCGTCATGGTCCATCCACTTTGAAGGGAAAAACCTTAACTTTCAAACCATCAGCGGTGAAACTCAAACATTCGCTATCACAAAAAGTCAGCTATCTGAAACCAAGCGCGAGTACCAAATGAATCAAGGTTCGCTGCTCCTCACACAAAAAATGTGCAGTGACGGGATGAGTGACTCTCTGTACGGCTGGAGTTCCACCTTAAAGGTCGGTGAGAAAAGCTATCAGGGGTGTGCCACCTTAGGTAATAGTGATGCGACGCTTCCATGGGTTGGGGCTTATCATGCTACTTCGACCCAAAATAGGGATTTCACGATTCGTTTGCAACTGAATGCGGATCATACTGCTAGCACTCATTATGACTACAACGATGGTCAGCCATCGACCGTTGAAAAGGGGTTTTGGCAACCATTAAACCTAAATCAGATCCAAGTTGTCATGACGCGCCACCAGCAACAATATCTGCTTTCTGAACGTATCTTTACTCGCACTGGTTACCAACTGAAAGCAGAAAAAGAGAAGGTGGGCGATGTTCTCTACCCTATCGCCAATGGCGGTTTAACGTTATTTTCTGAAAATATCGAGACACCATAAGTGACCAGACCGTGCCCTTGCCCAGTTTGCCATTTTAGCTATCAATGCCTCTGTTCACTGCAACCAACACTGGATAGCCAACTGCGCATTGCACTACTGATGCATGAAAATGAACCGCATCGAGCGACCAATACTGGCAAACTGCTGCTGCGTAGCTTGCCCAATTCCTCTGTGTACATCTGGGACCGAGTCTCTACGGCGAAATCATTACAAAAGAGAATTCTGGATGAGAAGTTAAACGCGGTGGTTATTTTCCCTTCGACGCGCAGTCAATCGCTCACCGAATACCAATCTCTCTCAACGTCTGACACTCAAGAAATCGTGTTTATTATCCTGGATGGGACATGGCAAGAAGCCAAGAAGATGCTCAATAAGAGCCCTTGGTTATCCGATTTACCGCAGCTACACCTTACCCCAAATCAAATCTCTCAGTATGGATTAAGGCGAAATCAAGATGCTGGTCATTTATGCACGTTAGAAGTGGGCGTTGAGCTGCTCAACTCTCTCGGAGAACCAAATAATGCGAGAGAGTTACGCGCGTTTTTCACTTACTATCTCAAGGCTTTTCAAGCGGATAAAAGCGGTCACGCCCTAAAGCTTCAGTAATGAATCCAGTTGATGGATTTCAATATCAGGCAACACTTTGGCCTTACGACTGGCGAGCAAGGTTTGGCCTTGATCGTTATACCAACAGGCTTGAAAACCATTACATTTTGCGCCTTGCACATCGGTTATCAGATGATCACCAACGTGTAAAATCGAGGCTGCAGGTAGCTGTAATGCAGCCTGCGCTTTGTCAAAAAGATCCGGATACGGCTTGGCCAAGCCATCGGGACCCGCTTTAAAAATTTGTTGAAAATAATGCCCCAAGCCAATTTTGTGCGGGTCAACATTGCCGTTGGTAATCGCCACTAACGGCATGCGCTTTGCCAGTTCGGTCATCACGCGGTGCGTCTTCTCTGGCACCGTGATTAAGTGACGTAACCGCAACACTTCTTCAATGGCATTCTGCGCAGCCTGTAAAGCAAGTTGCGGCGAATAGCCTAATTGAATTAAGCCTTGTTCTATCTGCTTAAATCGCCACTGAGTGACATCATGGCCGAGCAGTGGCTCTTGCAGCGCCAGTTGCTGTTTAAGTTGCTGCCACCAACTTATCGGACGCGTCGCGGAAAGCGGATGATGAGTGTGCAGCCACACGACCATTTGCTGCTCAACATGACGGATCACTGGATGGTTGTCATACAACGTGTCGTCCAAATCAAAGCTCATCGCTTTAATGGGGCCGATATTGCGATAAAAGTGCATGCGTTACTCGCTCTGTTTCTTTTTACGTGCTCTTGGGTGCGCTTGGTCATAGGCCTGCGCAAGATGTTGAAAGTCCAAATGAGTATAAATTTGCGTCGTCGAAATATTCTCATGACCCAGCAACTCTTGCACAGCACGTAAATTATTGCTCGATTCAAGCATGTGAGTCGCAAAAGAGTGGCGCAGTTTATGTGGGCTAATATGGCTAGCCACCGCCTGCTTTTGCCCCCACTCGGCCATGCGTTTTTGTACGTTGCGATGCGAAATACGAACACCCAGCTTTGAAACAAACAAGCTTTGCTCATCAGCGTTCGCAAACTGCGTCCGTATTTTCAACCAATGCGCCACCCATTCTTTGGCTTGGCCAGCAAAAGGCACCTTACGTTCTTTATCCCCTTTACCCACCACTCGAATCTCGCCACGGCTAAAGCTCAGGTCTTTTACGTTAATGCTGACGAGCTCCGCTAAACGCAACCCAGCACCATACATCAATTCCATCATGGCTCGATCGCGCACTGACAGCGGATCATCATCCTTGACTTCGAGTAGTTGCGCGACTTCATCCACATCTAAGTTTTTCGGTAACGGGCGTTTTTTACGCGGTGCTGCAACGCCTTTGGCCGGGTTAGCCGTCAGTTCTCCACGCAAAATCAAGAAATCAAAAAAACTGCGTAATGAAGAGAGACGTGTGGCTAAACTGCTGGCTTTCATCCCTTCACGCATCCCTTTGCTCGCCAGTTGTCGCACCCAAGCGGCATCGACTTGTTGCCATTGATTCAGCCCCATCTGCACTAAATGCTGCGCCATGGTTTCAAGCTGTTGTTTGTAATTGCGTTGGGTGTGCAAGCTCAGCCCTTTCTCGCTACGCAGATATTCATAGAAGCGAGTTAAGGGCTGCTGTAAGCCGTTAGGCAGAGGTGTGGCTGATTCGGTCATGCTCAATCGGTTGCCAAGGTAGAGTCTCAATTAAATGAGAGAGAACTAACGCCAAGTGACGTAAAAAGAGGGTATCCATGCTCGGTTGAAAATGGCCGCCATCTTCACTTGCAAACGCTAACACTCCTTGTGATGAGCGCTTACCTAATGGTAGAACCACATACGAACCCATTTCTGGCGCAGCGGTTTGTTCACCAAATAACGCTTGGCGATCCAACTTTTTCATACGCCCTAAATAGGCATTTTTGCCATTGAAATGGTTAGTTGCAAAACGCTGCCACTGCTCTTGGGTCAATTGATAATCGGTTTCTGGTGAGGCAAGTAAACGAATATAAGCCACCAAACCTAAGGTTTGCGCTTTATTTTCTATTGCCTTGCATACTTGCGGCATTGAGTGACATTTTAAGATCTGCTCTTGCAGATCCATAAATTCGTGGAAAGTGCGATCATTGTTGGCCGCTAATGACATAAAGGCTGTGATCTCTTCCTCTAACTCCTCAATTCTCTGGCGCTGACGATTCAATTGTACATGCACCAAAGAGACCGCACCTTGTTGATGGTGCGGCAAGGAGAGCCTGTCAACCAGCTCTGAACGCTGGAGGAAAAAATCTGGGTGATCTCGTAAATATTCAGCCACAACTTCGGCTGTGAGTGCATCCGCTTCAACGTGTGACAAAACGATTCCTTATCTTACTTAACCCTAACAAGAGACTTGACCATCAAACACATGAGTCGCAGGGCCTGTCATATAGAGTGGCTTACCCGGCCCTTGCCAGTGGATCTCTAACGAGCCACCAGGTAAGTGTACTGTCACCTCTTCCGCCAATAACCCTTGAAGAATACCAACGGCAACCGCGCCACACGCGCCACTGCCACACGCTTGAGTTTCACCCGCGCCACGTTCATAAACACGTAGCTTCACTTCATTGCGATTCAGCACTTGCATGAAGCCTGCGTTAACACGCTCTGGAAAACGCTCATGAGATTCAAGCAGTGGACCCAAAATTTCAACCTCAGCGGTTGTCACATCCTCCACCACTGTCACCACATGCGGATTGCCCATGCTCACCGCCCCGCAGAACAAGGTTTTCTCTTCAACGCGCATGATGTAGGTTTTCTCTGCCTGTTTGGCTCGAAATGGAATCTTATTAGGCTCAAATTCTGGTATGCCCATGTTGACGGTGATTTGATCATCCTCTTCAACATTTAAAACCATTTTGCCTTTTTTAGTCGTGACTCCAATGCTGTACTTATTGGTCAGCCCTTTCATCCGCACAAAGCGAGCAAAGCAACGTGCGCCGTTGCCACATTGCTCAACTTCGCTGCCATCGGCATTAAAAATACGGTAGTGAAAATCACTTTCCGGATCATACGGCGCTTCAACCACTAATAGCTGATCAAACCCCACGCCAGTATGACGATCCGCCAAGCGGCGGATCAAATCAGGGGAGAAGAAGACGTTTTGTGTAATGCAATCAACGACCATGAAGTCATTACCCAAACCGTGCATTTTAGAAAAATGGAAATGCATAATGCTTCAATTTACTCCGGCAGAATACGCTCTAATGCCCATAGGCTCGATAGTGCTTCACGCTGACGAACAAGGTGGGTTTGTGCACCATCCACCATCACTTCCGCCACGCGAGTACGTGTATTATAGTTCGAAGACATCACAAAACCGTAAGCTCCTGCTGAGCGAACCGCCAGTAGATCTCCCTCATCCAAGACCAATGAACGATCTTTACCCAAGAAGTCACCGGTTTCACAAATAGGCCCAACCAAGTCATAGGTTAGCGCTTCACCTTGGCGCGGCACAACAGGAACAATATCTTGCCAAGCTTGATAAAGCGCTGGACGCATCAAATCGTTCATCGCCGCATCAATAATGGCAAAGTTTTTGTGTTCGGTATGTTTGAGAAACTCTACTTTCGTCAACAACACGCCCGCGTTAGCCGCAATAGCACGTCCCGGTTCAAAAATCAGTTCGAGATCTTGATGGTTACTCAAACGCGCCAACAAGGCTTTGGCATAATCGGAAGGCTGCGGGGGTAACTCATCGCGATACACCACACCTAAACCACCACCAACATCCAAATGTTTAATGGTGATCCCTTCCTCTTTAAGCTGATCAATTAACGCAAGTAAGCGATCGGTTGCATCAATAAAAGGGGCAATAGCGGTCAGTTGAGAGCCAATGTGGCAATCAATACCATGAATGCTGAGATTCTCTAGGCTTTGTGCCAAGCGATAAACATCCAGTGCACGGTCAAAAGCAATACCAAACTTATTGTCACGCAAACCAGTTGAAATATAAGGGTGGGTTTGTGCATCCACATCAGGGTTGATGCGCAGTGAAATCGGTGCTTTGACACCCAGCTCGCCAGCCACTTTATTTAAACGTGCTAATTCAGGCTCGGATTCAACGTTAAAGCATTTAATCTTGAGCTCCAACGCGCGTTTCATTTCCGCTTCCGTTTTACCGACGCCAGAAAATACCACTTTCGCCGGGTCCCCCCCCGCCACCACAACACGCTCTAGCTCTCCTGCCGAAACAATATCAAAACCTGACCCTAAACGCGCCAACGTGTTTAATACGCCTAAGTTTGAGTTAGCCTTCACCGCATAACACACCAGATGAGGATGTTCGCCTACCGACTTATCAAAAGCATGCCAGTGACGCTCTAAAGTAGCGCGAGAATAGACATACAAAGGCGTGCCGTATTGCTCAGCCAACTCTGTTAATGCGACATTTTCAGCCCAAAGCTGACCATCGTCCTGATAATTGAAGTAATCCAAAATTCGTTTCCTTTAAGCTAAATCAATGACTATGGCTGAGGTTGTTCACTCTGCTCAGGCTCTGCTGGCATGTATAACGGCCCGGTTTGACCACACCCTGCGAGAGCAAGGAGTGACAACATAAAAAGTGCAGCGATTGATTTTTTCATTTTGCATGTCGTGATTATTGAGTCAATGCCCCCTATAATCGCACCACAATCAGGAAAAGCAATAGGATAGACAGGATGAACGATACTGAATTTCACCAACTTGTCGATGAGCAGCTAGAAATCATTGAACAAGCAATAGACAACGCAGGTGCCGACATTGATTACGAAACCTCAGGCAATGTGATGACGTTAGAATTTGATGACCGCAGCCAAATTATTATTAACCGCCAAGAGCCAATGCATGAAATTTGGCTGGCATCAAAGTCAGGCGGTTTCCATTTCAAACTGATCGACCAAAACTGGATTTGTTCAAAAACAGGGCTGGAATTGATTGCGATGGTGCAACAAGAATGTGAAAAACACGCTGGCGAAACGATCGACTGGGTGTAAAGCAACAACGCCAAGTGACAGATGTGTGACTTGGCGCTACCGAACTAAGCGTTGACCGCTTTTGAAGGACGAGAATAGAGCGCGGAATCGTTACGATAAGGGACAATATAGCTTTCCCCTTCTTCTGGGTGGACGATTTGATAATACTGCGGCAGATTGAAGTTAATAAGTTTAGCGGAGAGTGGGTTACCGTCGCGCACTGAGGTATAAAAGCTGTTGACGTTAGTGATCATCTCATCTTTTTCGCCGCTGAACTGGTGATAGACTTCAATTTGGTTCGACTCATCCAACACATAAATGTTGAAGCCTTTATCGGTATCTTCAAAGAAAAACTGCACTAAGCCTTCACTAGCAAAACCATCGACGATTTCCGGCAGTTGATAATCTTGATCGCGATCGAGCATTAACAGCGGTGAACCTTTCAATTTGTTGGTTGAAATACTGCGGTAAAAATCTACCGAATTTTCCAACTTCTGTACCGAAACCCCTCGCCGCTCAAAAAACAGACCATACATTTGATCGCCAATGCGTAACGCTTTAAAACGGCGACGTTTCTCTTGCTCTACCGGTTTCAAACGCAAATCGATACATTCCGCCAGCAACTGGTACACCATGTTGCGCATCACGCCACGCAGACTTTTGCTGTAACAAAATACATCGACAGACTCTGGCGGTAGCGCATCTTGGTGCATTTTGCCAAGCACGGTTTTCAACGCGTCGAGCATCGCCGTTTCGCCAGTAAAATGGAGAGTCCGTACTTCATGCCACGAGTTGCGATACACTAAATCGACACTACCGACTAAGCTTTTTTGCTCAGATCCGAAACTGAAAATATCTATATTTTTCAAATCAATTTTGAGCGATTTACCGCTTAATTCCGCGGTAGGATCATTTTCAAAATTGATGAACATCGCCAGTTGGCTGATTTCACAAGGGCTTGCTAGAGCCTGCATGGTCGGCCGCCGCTTACGCAACGAGAAGGTATTACGCAAATCGCTAACCATTTGATAGAACTTATCAATATCCAACTGTGCGTCACGTACCACTGAATGCAAATGAGTTGATTCCGTGATCAAACCATTGAAGAACGCCCAAGAGACCAGCTTACTGAGGTATTCATTATGCTCAAGGAAAGGTTGGCCAATCATACGATGGGCAACTAGAGGCTGCTTATACAGATACCAGCCCGCTTTATTGGTTCGCCCTTCTCGAACTTGAATGAACGAGAGATCCGGCTCGTGCAGATCTGGCGAGATTTGTGGATTCAGTAGTGTGACTTTACCCGGCAACACCTCAAACACCGCATACAACTTACGTGCGAGGATTGATATATCTTGTGGGCTAATGGCCGAGGTGATGTCATTACGACGCGCAAACTGGATCAGGTTTCGATAGCTCAGCATCAACGCATCTAACAACGCATGGTGGACAACTTTAACTTGTTCGACTTTCCAATTACGGCGATTGTCTAATTCTTGAACAACAGATTCCGACCAATTCCATTGCTGAATCATGTGGCTTAATGCTTCTCGACGCCATGCCACTGAGCCTAAGCTCGGCTCACGGGATAACTTTTCATGCGTTTTGAGATAAAAACAACGACGCACCAGATCAAGACGGGCAGAATCACCAATACGTTCAAGGTAACGCGTCACTTTTTCAAGCATCAAATAGTAAGCATCCATACTGTACAAATCAGGTTCATGAGTAAAAAACCGTCGTTTGGTATCAATGCTTAATAATTGCGTGTGTGGGTACTCCCACGAATACGCCTCAAGCAGAATCGCTTTTAACACTGACTTGTAAGGCGAGTCGATGCTTTTATAAAGCTGCCAAAGGTTTGCGCCGAAATACTCTTCAGCAGGAATGCGGTTCAACTTACCAAAATCGATCCATTCACTGCAATTAATGTAATCATTGCTGCACAATTCGTGCACGTATTCGTCGTAGCACTCTTCCATTTCAGGAGGCACGATTTGCCACAGTAAACGCTTGCCTGCCAAGCGAACAGCAGAGCGATAGAACTCGTCTAATAGCAGGAGATGTTGCGATGAACCGCAGTTTTCGCCTGTCATCTGCTCAGAATGATTACTGCGAAAACGTAGCTCATCCATCAAGAAAAAGTTAGCTTCCACCCCTTGGCTCTTTGCCCAATCAGTGATCAACAAACATTTGTTGCTTAAGCTTTCCCGCTCATCACAGCTCATACTCGATGCTACACATACCCAAATATCTAAGTCACTCGAGGTGCTTTGACCAATCGACGAGGTACTGCCCATGGTATACAGAGCAAGAATAGCGGGGGTGTCTGCGGTCGGTAAGGGTTGACCTAAGGTGAGTTCTGTATCTTCAACCAGCTGACGTTGGATGTCGTTAGGCTCAAAACCATAGACACCATAAGGGACTTTTGCATCGTAGTAGCCGGGAATAATCGGGTGATTGAAGTGCAGTAATGCAGGAATGAAATGAAATACACGTTGACTTTGCAAATCCATAAGCGCCAGCGCACGCTCGGTACGTTGCTGGTTGAGATTGTCTAATCGTTGAATTAACGTCTTGGTGTAAGCCTGCAAGGTTGATTCCTTGGTTGAAACATTAACACGCGCTTTGATTATATTTTATTCTAAAGCACCAAAAAAACGTGATCAATCTAACATTTTCTTTCCATTTGGTAAAGCCCTCTCGATGCATATCACACTCAGGCAGAGCATGCCTACAATGCGCTCCAATGACCTTGGCTATAGTGTCGTAGCTATTTACACTTTGTCGTAATAGCTCATTATATAAACGAGATATAAATCACACAATTTTGACCAATTTATGCTATCTCTTCATCAATCCTTCACAGCGACGATCTAGTAGTAAACCTTTCATAGCGGGAATGATAGGATTAAACCATCCATTACCTACACTCGGGATTATCATGACTCACGTAACACCCATTCGAATCGCCACACGTAAAAGCCCGCTCGCCCTTTGGCAAGCTTATTATGTTAAAGATGCGCTGCAAGCGGCTCATCCTGGCCTAGAAGTGGAATTAGTGACCATGGTAACCAAAGGCGACGTCATTTTAGATACGCCTTTAGCTAAAGTGGGTGGTAAGGGGCTTTTTGTCAAAGAGTTGGAAGTCGCTATGCTTGAAGGCCGTGCCGATTTAGCAGTGCATTCAATGAAAGATGTTCCCGTCGATTTCCCTCAAGGGCTTGGACTAGTGACGATTTGTGAACGCGAAGATCCACGTGATGCTTTCGTTTCAAACACCTATCAAAGCATTGAACAACTGCCTCAAGGTGCCATCGTCGGCACCTGTAGCCTACGTCGCCAATGCCAACTCAAAGCATATCGACCAGACCTTGTGATTAAAGAATTGCGTGGCAATGTCGGTACTCGTCTTGGAAAACTCGACGCAGGTGAATACGATGCGATTATTCTCGCCGCAGCAGGTTTAAAACGTTTGAAGCTTGAAGATCGCATTCGCAGCATTATTGAACCAGAACAATCGCTTCCTGCAGTAGGGCAAGGTGCAGTCGGGATTGAATGCCGTTTAGATGACGAACGTTTAAGAGCATTACTTGCGCCACTCAACCATTCTGACACGGCTGATCGCGTGAAATGTGAACGAGCCATGAACCTAACATTAGAAGGCGGTTGCCAAGTACCTATCGGTAGCTACGCATTGCTTGATGGTGATCATATTTGGTTAAGAGCATTGGTCGGTGAGCCTGATGGTTCTAAGATTGTGCAAGGTGAGATTCGCGGCCACCGCTCCGATGCCGAGCAACTAGGAATCACGCTTGCCCATCAATTGCTCAATGATGGAGCGCGAGATATTCTGTCCAAACTCTACTGCGAGCACGAATAACGCATGACGGTGTTGGTCACTCGCCCCGAAAATCAAGGGATTGAACTTTGCCAACAATTAGCGGATCTCGATATCCGCTCCGTTCACCATCCACTGATTCAGATTAATGCAGGAGCCGATCTCCCGTATTTACTCCCAGAACTTCAGCAATGCGACATTATTATTGCGGTTAGCCAAAACGCGGTGACGTTCAGTCATCAATTTTTGCAAGATCACCGATATTTTTGGCCAAATGACGCCAGATACCTTGCCGTTGGTCAAAAAACCGCACATGTTTTCAGCAAATTAAGCCAACAAAAAGTACACTATCCGCAGATAAGTGACAGTGAACACCTGCTTGCCCTACCGCAGTTGCAATCAATATCGGGCCTTAAGGTGATGATTTTACGTGGTAATGGCGGACGTGAGCTCATCCACGACAGCTTAATCGAGCGTGGTGCTGATGTGGTGTATAAGGAAGTGTATCGACGCGATACGATCACCCTCTTTGCCGCCGAATCGATATCTCTGTGGCAGCAACAGCAAGTCACTCAGTTAGTTGTCACCAGCTCAGGTCAACTCAATTTTATGATGGATCAATTCTCTGATTCACAACGACTCTGGCTGCTAAATTTAGCTCTTTTTGTCCCAAGCGAGCGAATTCGACAAGAGGCGCTGCACATGGGATTTGGGTGCGTCACGAACGTGGGAAGCGCCTCCAATACAGAACTCGCGGCTAGTATTAGCCAATCTAGACAGGACTCTAAGCATGACAAGCAAAAATAATAACCCGCATATTGAACCTGAAAAAGCAGCCACACCTCCTCTGGTTACAGAAAAAGACGCAACGGATAACCTTGATTCACCAAAAAGTTACGTGCAGGACCCCACGTCTCAGCCTGAAGAAAAGAGTGATAAACGAGCAAAGCGCAGCATCAAACTTTCTGTTATTGCAATTAGCCTATCCATCATTTTCAGTGGTGGTATAGCCTATCAAATGCAGCAAAAAGACGCTGTTTACCAAGCCAAAATCAACGCATTGCAGACTCAATTAACACAAACCCAAAGTCAGCTCGCGGCTGAAATCAATCAAATAAAGCAAGAAACACAAGCCAAAGCGGACCAACTCACTCACAAAACTGACGTAGCCTTGGATCAACAGCAAAAAAGTATCGACAGCTTGCAACTGGCGATAGCTGATATCAAAGGCCGCCGTCCCAACGACTGGCTACTAGCAGAAGCAGACTACTTAGTAAAACTGGCAGGACGTAAACTTTTTCTAGAACATGACATCGTCAGCGCGACCAAGCTAATGGAAAGCGCTGATCAGCGTATTGCTGAATTGAATGATCCAAGCTTAGTGCCGCTACGCAAAGCCATGGCGCGTGACATTACTCAGCTCAAAATCATCCCATTGATTGATCGTGAAGGGCTAGTGTTACGCTTAACAACCTTACAGCAACAAGTTGACACTCTACCGCTGGCTAATGCCATGTTGCCTGAAACTCAGCAGCAATCAGCACCACAAGTTTCTGAAAATATTAACGACTGGCAAAATAATCTCGTTAGCTCATTGAAAGACTTCTCGGAGAACTTCATTACCTTCCGCACTCGAGACGGTAATGCCATTCCGCTACTGTCACCTGAACAGCACTTCTATCTAAAAGAAAATCTCAAAGCAAAATTAGAAACCGCCATTAAAGCTGTATACGCAGAACAACAAGAAATTTATACAACGGCACTGAGCACAGCAGATAAATGGTCAGCCAGCTTCTTTAATTCCGATGATCGGAGTGTGCAGCAGTTTAATCACGCGCTATTGCAGCTCAGTAAACAAAATATACAAGTGCAATATCCAGTTAAATTTGAAACTCAGCACGAACTCGCTGATGTCATCACTGAACGCCTACGCCGTGAAGTCTCTCCAATGAGCGTTACGGAGGATAAGTAATGTTTAGAGTCATCTTTCTTTTTGTAGTATTAGGGGCCGGTTTATTTATCGGAACCCAATATGCTGGCCAGCAAGGTTATGTTCTTATCTCTATAGCTAATAGAACAATAGAGATGAGCGTAACCACCTTAGTGATCTTTGTGATTGCACTCCTCTCTGGATTATTTAGCTTAGAGTATCTCCTCAAAAAAGCATTCTACGCCAGTTCAAACACATTAAACTGGTTCAGCGTACGTAAGTTAAAGCGCTCTCGCCGTTATACCAATGAAGGTATCATTAAACTTCTAGAGGGAGACTGGAAGCAGGCAGAAAAGAAAGTCACTCGCTGGGCGAACCACCATGATATGCCGCTGCTCTGCTATCTTGTTGCATCGGAAGCCGCGCAGGGGATGGGCGACAGAGCAAAACGAGATTATTATTTAGATCTCGCTAGTCAACAAAGTAATGCAGGCCTAGCTGTTGAATTAACTCGCGCCAAGCAGCAAGTACGAGAAGGAGAGTTTGAGCAGGCGCTAAGCACTCTATCAGCCTTACAAGCCACTCATCCGAATAACACCATCGTGCTCAACTTACTCAAGGCAACATACGTACACCTAGAACAGTGGCAACCGCTGCTTGAGCTTTTACCTAAGCTCCAAAAAGCAAAACAGATTAATGCGGACGAGAGCCAACAACTGAATCAAAAAGCACAATGCGGTTTACTAAAAAACGTCGCCCAGCAACAAGGTAGCGAAGGCTTAATCAATCATTGGGACAAGCTCCCAAGGAAAACCAAAAACGACGTCATTTTAACTCAATGCTTCATCGAGCAGTTGATCCAACGAAAAGCAGACTCGCAAGCATTTACCGTCATTAAAGAAACATTAAAAAAACACCCAATGTCAGCTCTGTATTCATTATTGGCAGAGCTCAATTTACCAGATAGATACCCAGCAATTTTGTTGTTACAAGAAGCCATTAGTAAGGATAGTGGTAACGCCGAAGCACACAGCGCACTGGCTCAATTGTATATGAGAGAGCAGAAATGGGCAGAGGCGCAAAACCATTTGGAAAAAGCGTTATCGCTCCGTGCCAATGTATCTGATTACGCTTATCTTGCCGATAGCCTTGAAAAACAAAACTACCCTAAAGCCGCCGCAGAAGTCTCACGTAAGGCACTGACCATGATAGAGCATGTTTAAATGGCAATCTAAGCACCTAAAAATAACCTTATACCAATTAAAGAAAAGTACGATCTCATTAAGGCTATCTAGCTATTGTTAAATATCACGATGGATAGCCTTAATAGCACCGATTTTAAAACGCTGGCGAACCAACAAAAACCATCCTAATTCTACTATTACCCGCTTGAGCACCTGGGATTCCCTGGATAATTTTTTGATCAAAATGCCATTTGACTTAAGGCCGAGCAAGGTACAAAACCTAGAGCGGTGAAGCCGCAGCGATTTGAATATGCGTATTTATTTGGGCCAGCTTGGGTCGGTATGCCCCTAAAAAGGAATAGGTGAGGCCGTCGTTATAATGGATGATGCTGGTAGGTATATAAGTGCAGTTTAGTCATGTCAGTGTCATCACGTTTCCTCCGACTCACAGTGCTAAATCCAATAGAGCAAGTGTGGAGTTGGCTCACGCTAACCAACAAAGTTTTGCGGATCACAACGACATTATGCCTGAGGTGTTCAATGTGTAAAATCGATTTTTAGAAAGTACAGAAAGTACAGATAGGGTGCTCAAGATATGTTCGAGGGATTGAATTAAGCTATTAATTTTCCAGATTGGCATGTTGATATAAAACGAAAAAACCGCTGTAAAAACAGCGGTTTTTTCTTTAAAAGTGGCGGAGAGATAGGGATTTGAACCCTAGGATAGCTATTAACCATCGCCGGTTTTCAAGACCGGTGCTTTAAACACTCAG
>NZ_CAWNTB010000171.1:0-21836 GCF_963877065.1 Vibrio sp. V01_P9A10T6 | reverse complement strand
GCATGTGGCTGCGCTGGCGAAATTGGCTTTATTATCAAAGAAGGTGATGAAGTTGCCGAAGTGATGGTCATGGCACCCAACAAAGCTCAGCTAGAAGCTGAATTTGAGAAGTACCTCGCTCTTGCCAAACAGGTTTCAGATAATGTTGAGTTTGAAGTTTCACCGTTAGATGATAACTCTACTGAATTGCATGCACGTTTCAAATTTGAAGTCAGTGCCGAAAAACTTATTTTTGAACTGAAGTCGCGCTCTTTGGCTCGTTAATCTAATTGCTCTTAGCGGGCCTAATCATGGCTCGCTTTTTTATCGCCCAAGCACTTTGCTTTCTCATCCTAGGCAATGCATTATTGAAGCTTAACCGTAATCTGCCGATACTCTCGGTATCGTGTCTTCATCTGCAGGCTTTATGAATAAGTTTTCGCTTTTACTAACATTATGCAACCTTCTCTATGCCTCTTGTGCATGGTCACAGCCGCTCGATCAATATCAAATCCTTAACCACCTTGATAATTACGGCAATCTCTATTTGCGTAATAAACCCTACACAACACTACCCGAAAATCTCACGCTCAAAGGCAACCTAAATATTGCTAAGACATCGATAAAATCCCTGCCTAAGGGCTTGAATGTACAGGGTAGTTTAGAAGCATCTAATAGCTTGCTAGAGAATATTCCAAAAGGTACCACCATTCGTGGTTATGCGAACTTACTGGGTAGTAAAATCAAATCGTGGCCAATGAGAATCAAGGTCGGTGGTTACCTGAATTTCACAGATACACCGCTTGAAACGCTGCCTGCGAATCTCTTAGTCAAGGGGGATTTGAGCGTAATTCGAACGCCATTAACCCAATTGCCCGAAGGTTTGGTTGTGGAAGGGAGTTTGTTTATTAGCGGTTCCAAAATCACCGAATTTCCTGACACGATGACCGTCAATGGCAATATTTATTTGGGAGGTAATGTCATCAGTAAATGGCCAAGTAAACTGACCCTTGGCGGCGCGGTCGCAAGATAGGCTAGAAGAAAGAGAAGAGAAGAGAAGAGAAGAGAAGAGAAGAGAAGAAGCCGTGAGCCCCTCTCTTCATCGTTTAATGATTATTGCTGATTTTTTACTGGGTTGGCGTAGCTATCGAGTAAATAGCGCTGTGCCCCTTCAGGGATCTGAGTCAGCTTGCTTTCTAAGTGAGCGCGGATATCTGGCGTGATATCACTACTTTCTATCCCAGCCGCTAACTTATTGATCGGGAATAATTTGTAGTTTGCGTGAATTTGGCGATCGATCTCTTGCGCCAATGCTTCTGGCGTTTCAAATGCTTTAGTAATCACTTCACCAAAGCCAACATGCACTCGGCCTTTCTCACCGACAATACCTTGGACAATGCTTTCAATATCTTCAAATTCCCCTTTTTCATAACGCCCATGTGTCGCTTTTTCATACAACTCACACGCTTTGGCCATATCGCAGGGATCGTTTTCATATGAAATCGCGACCGGGACAATTTTGAGCGATTGAATATACTGAGCAAACTCTATTTTCTGCTTGCGCCCTTCCACATGGAACATTTTCAAAATGGCCGGATCGGTAAAATCGTTACCATCTTTTGCTCGTCCCTCTTTTTGCGCTATCCAGATAGAATTTCCAGTTTCAAGTGAGTGTTTAATGTAAGCAGATAAGGTACTGAGCGCTTTCATCATCTCGCGCGGGCCTTTAGCCGAGCGTTTCACAATAAAGCTCTTATTAAGACGCATCAGCTCTGTAGCACAAGGCTTTTTCAATAAGTTATCACCAATCGCAATACGTACAGTTTTATGCCCAGACATATACAGACCATAATTGACCAATGCTGGGTCCATCGCGATATCACGGTGGTTCGAGATAAATAAATAAGCCGTCTGTTTATCCAATTTATCGAGACCACTGAAGGTGACACCTTGTGTCGTTGATTCTAGTGTTTTTGTGAGGTATTTCTTCACTTCAAGTTGGATTGCTTCCACGGACGTGAGTTTGGCCCATTTAAACTTTAAGTATGCTTTTACAAAAGGGCTCAGTATCGATTTTAGCCAAGCAGATCGTTTATCAAAACGATGTTGCAAAATAGCTGAGATAAATTCTTCATCATTGATTAAACGGTCAATAGCCGCTGGAATCTCATCGTCGTTGTAAGGACGGATATCTACATAAGGATCAGTTGTGGTGGTCATATATTCATACATCAAATAAAAAGCTGGCTCATTCTACGCATAGTTGACGTAGCTCGCAGCTACAGTCGTAACAGATTCACTAAGGTCAGACCAGAATAAGGTGATTTTAGTTCGCATATTTGGCATTTTCTGTGAGACAAGGTACTCTTAGCGCCCCAAAATCAGTGAGAAGTACCATGAACTACGCGATTCAATTTGAAGCCTTACTGTCTGCTAACTTAGTTGTCACCCCTCGCAAGAAAGTCATCAAACACAGTTTGATTCGAGTAATGAGCGGATTAGTACTGTGTAAACTTGGCAAACATGAATATTCAGTTGAAGCAAAACAGAGTTTTTGGATCCCTTTTGACTGTTTATGCTCGCTGACTATTTTTCCTAATACGCAGTGGCAGCGTGTCGATTTTTCAGTACGTTTAACCGCCGATTTTTCCCATCAAGCGGGTTACGTCACCTTATCTGAACTGAGCCAAGCCGCTTGTGATCACCTGAGCCAATGTCAACCTAACGATGAAATCTATTCGCACCTTCTTCATGTACTAAAAAGTGAAGCCACGCATTTTAAACCCAAATTATCGTTAAACAACTTCAGCAAAAAGCTATCAGCGTGGCAACCACATCAAGTAAGTGAGCTACCAATTGAATGTCAAATAGCACTACGTGTTCGTGAGGCACAAAAGCGCAAACTGTCTGGCATCAAGCTGAACCAAATCGTCGATGAGCTTTTCCAAGGAAATGAACAAGAGTGCCAGCAACTTGCGCTTTTAGTTCTCGGGCGAAATTTGTAATTTTTCGCTTAAAAATGGATTGTTTACTGGCTGAATGATCAATCCCTAACTATACATTTATTAATAATATTAATATTTATTGATGGAAGGGATTGCCATGAAATTCAGCCATAAGATCGTCGCGGCGTCATCTTTGCTGCTGTTGGTCACCGTTACTCTGCTGACGATACAACAATACTTCACCGTCCAAAAAGAAGTGAAGTCACAAGTTGAAGCGAGTGTAACTGAAATAGTGGATGGGGTTAGCAATACAGCTGGTGCAGAGATCAATAGCCGCAAGGCCATTGCCGCTTACGCCACCAGCATGTTGGAAGTCGACATTAACCGAGAAAGTATGTCTAAGGTCATCACAAGGCCGATTGTCAAACAAACTTTTTTACTGGCTGGGGTCGGTTTTGAGAGTGATGGCTCTTACATCAGTAATGATCCTACTTGGAACCCAGGCGCATCATGGAATCCACGCGTGCGCCCTTGGTATATTGATGCAAAAAATGCCGACAAACTGATTATTACTGCGCCTTACGCCGACTCTGCCACGAATGAAATATTGGTGTCTATTGCTACCCCAGTTAAAGATAACGGCAAATTTATCGGCGCCATCTTCTACGATGTTAGCCTTGCTGGGTTAGCAGAATTGGTCAACACCGTAAAATTATTTGATGCAGGCTATGTGTTTATTGTTTCATCCGACGGCACAACCATAGCCCACCCCCGAGCAGAGATGAACGGCAAGCCAATGAAAGAATACTTAGGCAATGCCGTTATCGCCGAAGAGCCTAAACAAGTGCTGATCGATGGCAAACACTACACACTCGATTTTTCAAAAGTCCCTGGAGAGGACTGGTACGTCGGTGTCGTTTTGGATGAAGAGATCGCCTATGCGTCTTTAGCAACACTGCGCAACAGTTCGATCATCTATACGTTAATCGCTTTAGTCTTCAGTATTGCGGTACTGCTTGTGCTTATCCGTCTGTTGATGAAACCGCTTGATGCACTCAATAATGCAATACAGAACGTTGCCTCTGGTAGTGGTGACTTAACCCAACGCTTAGCCACCGACACGGATAAAGAATTCTCGGTATTAGCGGTCGGTTTCAATACCTTTACTGAAGCCTTACAACAACAAATTACCCAGTCTAAAGCCATCGGTTCAGAAATTTTACGCGGTTCGGAAATGACCTCGATGGGGTTGCAAGAATCGGCCGAAGCGATGCGTGATCAACTGCATGAACTTGAGCAATTAGCCACGGCCATGCATGAGATGGCCACCACTTCTGGCGATGTCGCCAACAACGCGCAAGGCGCGGCATCGGCGGCAAAAGATGCTGATGACGCGACAGAATTTGGTACCAATGTTGTGACCCAAACCACGCAAGCGATCGATAATCTTTCGACGCGTATTGATGAAGCAGTAATAGAGGTAAGTGCACTAGAAAATGCAACGGCAAACATCGAAACCATTTTGAAAGTGATCAACGACATTGCCGACCAAACCAACTTGCTGGCACTAAACGCAGCGATCGAAGCGGCTCGGGCTGGAGAGTCAGGCCGAGGCTTTGCGGTCGTTGCAGACGAAGTGCGTACGCTGGCGCAAAGAACGCAGCAATCTACGACGGAGATCCGTAATATGATTGAGAAGTTGCAGTCGAGCGCTACTTCTGTTGCCAATGCGATGAATCAGAGTAAAACAACGGCAGCTGAGGCGGTCAATCGTGCCGAAGAAGCAAATAATGCTCTGCTGAAAATCCGCGATGCTATTCAGCAAATTAGTGATATGAATATCCAAATAGCTTCGGCAGCCGAAGAACAAAGCTTGGTAGCAGAAGAGATCAACAACAACACGGTTAAGATCAAGGATCTTTCCGTTCAAGTTGCAGACGCCGCTGACAATGCCAATATCGCCATGCAAGCTCAAACCGAAAATATCAGAGAGCAAGATGCTATATTGAATAAATTTATCGTTTAATCCTCTACCGCAGCAACTGGGTAGACTCAGTAAAGGCGCTGATTACGCGCCTTTACTTTTCTAACGAGTCACCGTTTTATTCACCATCAGACATTTGATAGCCGACAAAGCATGGCGCTAGAGCGAGCGGCGATATCCATGACAATCTTTTGGTTATTGGGTTGATACTGCTGCTTCGTAAACAATTCTAGCATTGGATTTGTCCAATCAATTTCAACGCGCTGACTGCGTTGAGATTTGTTCAAAACCACTATCCCTTCCTTACCGCGGCTGAACACTAACAAGTCATCACTCGCTTCTAGCGTTTTCATTGGCAACGCATGCATTTTATTATGAAAAGCAATACACGCCGCCATTTGTGGCGAACACCATGCCTCTTGCCAGCGCGGAAGACCAGCATGGTTCAAAATGCCACTGGTGTTTAAATCGGTGTAAATTAATGGCACTCCCCCATCGCGACCAAGAATGTAGCTGTAGGCGATATTTTCTAAGGCTTCATCCATGACGAGGTCGGCAAACACAGCGTTGTTGGGGATATCATGCGTAATGGTGAACGTAATCGCTCGGTTGTTGGAAAGCGCCTGACCAAAACAATAAGGGTCAATCAGCCATTTCAGGCTACCTTTTGTTTGTAACGCATCGTATACCGTTTGAAATAGTGGAAAATCATAAGCACCCAACTTGGTTTCTTGCAGATAAGGCTCGAGAAAAAGTTGGTACTCTTCTTTGGTTGCACCGCCATCAGTAATGATCTCGCCAAAAAT
The DNA here is from genome assembly GCF_963877065.1 of Vibrio sp. V01_P9A10T6. Taxonomy (NCBI): domain Bacteria; kingdom Pseudomonadati; phylum Pseudomonadota; class Gammaproteobacteria; order Vibrionales; family Vibrionaceae; genus Vibrio; species Vibrio sp. V01_P9A10T6. The sequence goes on along the minus strand of NZ_CAWNTB010000171.1, from coordinate 16,122 downwards.
ATGCATGCCTTGCGTAATGTCATCGGCCCATACTTTCTTCAAATGCTCAATAGACATATGCTTAGCAGCATCAATTCGAAATCCTTTGACTCCTAACGCTTTCAACGCCCTTAAATAAGCCTGTTGTTGTACAACCACATGTTCATTATCACGTAACGTGGGTAGGCCCGGATCATGCGCCCCTCCAGTAATGCGGCCATTTTGCACTTGCCAACGATCCTTCCAATCTTTTATGCCAAACGCTTCCACAAAGTCATCTTTATCAAAGAGTGGCTGGGTCAGATCACCAAAGAGGCGCAGCGCTTGGTACTCATCGCTTTTATTCTGGTAGGAAGCTAAGTCTTGTGCGCTCGGGTATTGTAAATCCAAACGCAATTTGGATTCGTTGGCCATATGGTTGAACACCACATCGGCATAAATTCGCAAGCCTAATGCGGTTAAGGTTTCAACCATTTGTTTAAAATCATGGGTATTGCCCAGTTGATTATCAATGATGCGATAATCTTGCGGCTGGTAACGTTGCCACCATTTTGTACTTTGAGCGGTTTTGAACGATTTCATCGGCGGTGAAATCAACACCGTTTTATAACCCAGTTGGAAAATTTGCTCTGCACGCTCAGCGACTAAACGATACGGCCAATCAAAAGCATGCAAAATCACATCGGTTGGTTGAACATTTGTCATACGTCAATGTCCCTGTTCATCATGGTTAACTCACAAGTTGAAAGAGGCGAAACCTCACAATACGTCACTTGTTTCTCAAAGCGCAGTTTAATTCTCTGCATTTAACGTTTTTAGAGTATAGAGAGCGTTTCAGCAATTCCATCAGCCTTATTGCAATATTGTTTGTATGAGAGAAAAGGCGTAGAGCGATAAAAAAGCGCCTAGCTTTCCAAAGGGCTACACAACAAGTCACAGTTTATGCTGATAATCTCGCTATAATTAAGGTCAGTGAATTGCCAATCGCGGTAGGGAAGAAAATGAAAAAACTACGCATTGATATCGTGTCAGATGTTGTCTGCCCTTGGTGCATCATTGGCTATAAGCGGTTAGAGCAAGCGCTGCTGGCTCTCAGCGATACGATCGATGCAGACATCCATTGGCACCCTTTTGAACTCAACCCTGCTATGCCTATAGGTGGTGAACACCTACAGCAACATTTAGCCAAAAAATATGGCACGTCGATAGAAGCAAGTTTACAAGCACGCCAAACCCTCAGCGCCCTAGGGCAAGAAGTCGGCTTTCAATTCAATTTCAGTGACGACATGCGTATTTATAATACCCGTAAAGCGCATCAATTATTAATGTGGGCGAATAGCCAAGGAAAACAATTAGAGCTGGAAATGGCACTATTTCGTGCTTATTTCACTTTCGGGCAAGCCTTAGATGACGATGATGTCTTGCTCGACCTAGTACAGAGCCTTGGTTTAGACAGAGAAATCTGCCGCGCAGTTTTAACTGATGAGTCGTGGGCGAAAACCGTTTCTGTCACAGAGCAACAGTGGTTAGAGGCAGGAATTCAAGCGGTACCAGCCTTGATCATTGAGCAACGCCATCTTATCTCAGGCGCGCAAACGACAGAGATCCTTCAACAGGCACTCGAAGATATCGCGCAACAGCTTCCTATGACTCAATAACGTTTTCTGATAAAAAAGGGCACCACTACTGTGTGCCCTAAAATACTATTGTGTACTCTAAATAAACTTGTGGGCTCTAAATTAAATAAAGTGGGTTTGAATTAGTGGACGGGGGTATCCGTTTCTGTAAAGAATTGTCCAAAATGCTTTTCCAGCACTTCTGGCGTCAACTTGCCTTCCGCTTCTAGCTGCTTAAGCTCAGCCACAATCGCTTTTTGCTCTTCCAACGAAGGCAGTTTCACTTCAGGTTCACCCGCCACCTGTTGCGATAATTGTGCTAACTCTTTTTCGAAATCACTCATTTTACTTACCTAAACATAAACATAATGGGGGAAGTGTACCGATTTCCCCCTCATGATTCTAGAGCTTAAAGCTACCCACCATTTTATCTAAACGGCCAGACAGATCACGCAGCTCTTGGCTCGCTTCTGCCAACTCTTCTGCGGTGCTGGTGGTCACTTCATTGATGGCGTTGATCTCTTCAATATTTTGATTGATTGTGTGCACCACCGTTGATTGTTCCTCAGTCGCCGTGGCAACCTGAGTGTTGCGATCGGAAATATCGTGGATCCGCTCTGAAATATTCACTAAAACGTTCACCGCTTCATCGGAAGCGTCAACCCCTTCCTGTGTAACAGCCTTACCGGAAGACATCGCCGAGACCGCATCTTTTACATCGTTTTGTAATTGATTGATCATCTTTTGAATTTCTTCCGTTGAAGAGGCCGTGCGGCTGGCCAAATTTCGTACTTCGTCTGCCACCACAGCAAAACCTCGGCCTTGCTCTCCAGCTCTCGCCGCTTCAATTGCAGCGTTTAATGCCAGCAAGTTGGTTTGTTCAGAAATACCACGGATAACACCTAAAATAGAGCCAATATCTTGGGTGGTCGATGCTAGCTGCTCCACCACTTTACCCGTATTTTCGATATCCGCGGCTAAACGACTGATGGCATCTTTGGCTTTGCTTACCACTTCACGTCCTACTTCAGTGTTATCAGCCGCGTGATTTGCTGTTTCAGCTGCCGTCGCCGCGTTAGAAGCAATTTCACTGATAGTCGCCCCCATTTGATTGATCGCCGCCACCACTTGTATAGTTTGGTCACGCTGTTCTTGGCTATTGTCATGAGTTCGCGTCGATTTTTCCGACACCCGACCCGCCGCCGACTGCAATGCATGACTGGTAGAAGCAACTTCTTTCATCGATTGATGAATCTTCTCAATAAAACCGTTGAAACCCGCTGATAATTGAGCGATTTCATCGCGGCCCAATACCTCAATCCGTTGCGATAAATCACCATCGCCTTTACCTAAATCGGTAAAGCGTTGTGCAATCTGTTTAATTGGGTTAGCAATACTATTGGCCAGAAAAAGGCCCATCAAAATAAACAAACCCGCCACAGCTAAGGTTGTGAACAACATTTTTTGCGCAACGGCATTTAATTCGGCGAAGACTTCCGACACAGGTACTGAACCAATCACAAACCAGTCCATCGATTTCACGTAGACACTAGCGACAAAAACATCTTGGTTTTGATAGGTTGTCGAAATCAGGTTGAAGCGGCTTTTATTCAATAGTTGGTTTGCGTTTGCACCGTACAATTGTGTCAATGAGGCTTTAGCTTTCTCTTTTTGGCGATGGATTTGCACTTCCCCTTTCGAGTTGGTCAAAAAGACAAAACCTGTGTCCTCGATTTTAAATCCATTGAGCAGGTTCACCATGTCATCCATTGATTTCGACAAACCAGACATCGTATCGCCACTGACATTTTGATAGTTGGCAAACATTTTTACTTCGCCACTTGCCTCTTGGAACATACTGACCATGGTCTTTTGTCCCGATTGCGTAAAACCAAAAAACCAGCCATCTTGCTGTTGATTAAGCTGACGCAGAAAACCATTTTGGTTCCAGTAATACGCCGTTTTTCGGTTAGCCACAGAAGCATCATTTAACGAATATTGATCGCGTACATTATTGAGCTGCTTAATCAGCATCGCCTCTGCGTCAGCATTAATATTAGTCGTCTGAACGGCTTGCTTAATGAATTCATTATTGGCTAGTTGCTCAGCAGAAAAGAGCAATTGCGATACTTCTCGATCTATCTGGCTACTGATTTGATCAAGTAACGAGGGAAGTTCGATATCAATTAATCGGTGCTCCAGTACCTCTCGAGCTTGACGCTGCGCCATTACACCAACGATAACCGTCGAAGCGAGTACCGCGAACGTAATTCCTAATACAACCTTTTGCTTAATACTCATCGAATTAAGTTTGAACATTATTTGCGCTCTTTATTATTGTCTTGTCATGAATAACTTTTTTGTATCGGCAACAACCCATCTCTCTTGAGGAATTTATCGATAGAATCAATTTATCCTCACGTAGAATGTGATCATGGCCAACAATGGTTGTTCCTAAGCATAGTCGAGTATGGTGACCAAACATTCTTTCGTTTCGCCAAATGGATAATAATTCACCAATCAGTTCATACATCACATTTTCATGGAACTTTTCGAATCAACGACTTACTAACTCAGCAAAAACAGCAGGAGACTCACTCAATGCCATCGCACGCGTTTCAATCGCTACAGCACTATTTAAATCAGCAAGTGATAGGCCAGACAGGCTTGGTTAAGCAGTTATTGGTCGCGCTTCTTGCTGATGGACACATTTTGGTCGAGGGGCCTCCTGGCCTTGCAAAAACACGGGCCGTGAAATCACTCGCCGATTGCATAGAAGGTGATTTTCATCGAATTCAATTTACGCCAGATCTACTCCCCGCCGATTTAACAGGCACCGATATCTTCCGCCCTGAAACGGGGGAGTTCACCTTTAAAGCTGGCCCGATTTTTAACTCATTAGTGTTGGCAGACGAAATCAACCGCGCTCCAGCCAAAGTGCAAGCTGCGATGCTCGAGGCGATGGCGGAAAAACAGATCACGGCAGGTCGAAAAACCTACCCGTTACCTGAACTTTTTTTAGTGATGGCTACCCAAAACCCGATCGAGCAAGAGGGTACTTATCCTCTACCCGAAGCGCAGTTGGATCGTTTTTTATTGCATTTAAATGTTGATTATCCAGACGCTGAAAATGAACTCGCCATTTTACGTTTGAACCGCGGGGAAGCGCAGGGAATTGAGAAAGTCTCTCCGCCAACATTAAGCCAAAGCGATATTTTTAGTGCTCGGCAAGCGGTGCTGAACATTCACATGGCCGAACCTATTGAGCAATATATTATTCGCCTGATCATGGCAACGCGTAAACCCGCAGACTACGATGCCACGTTGGCACAATGGATAGAGATGGGCGTCAGCCCGCGAGCCACCATCGCGCTTGATCGATGCGCTCGTGCTCACGCATGGCTCAGTGGACGTGATTTTGTCAGCCCTGAAGATGTTCAAGCCATGGTATTTCCGGTTTTGCGCCACCGTCTATTATTGAGCTACCAAGCGCAGGCTGAGGGCGTGCATCCCAACCAAGTTATCAATCACTTACTTTCACTGGTTGGTAGTGCTTAGCACTAAGACGAAGGTTACTATGCAAGAGTCACTTCCACCGTTTAGTACGGGTGTCACACTTTCATTGGCTGAACTGTTGCCTTACAAGCAGCACGCTATTCGCTGGCTGCCACCTGCTAAAAGTTTATGGGCACAAGTATTGGGGCAGCATCAGAGCAAGCAACTCGGCCGAGGAATGGACTTTGCTGAGGTCAGGCAATACCAAGCAGGAGATGATATTCGGACCATCGACTGGCGCGTTACTGCGCGTACGGGAAAGCCTCATACCAAACTGTTCAGTGAAGAACGAGAAAAACCCGTCATTCTTTACGTTGATCTGAGCCGCTCTATGCAGTTTGGATCGCAGTTAATGCTCAAATCAGTGCAAGCGGCGCACATGGCAAGCTTGCTCAGTTGGTTAAGCATTGCCAATAAGGACCGAGTGGGCGCGGTGATTGATACTGGTTCGACACTGGTTGAGTTAAAACCGACTAGCCGCCCAAAAGGGCCATTACAGCTGTTGCAACAGTTGGTGACACTACAAAACCAACAGCTGTTGGAGCTTGATAAAACGAAATCACACAGCATGCAGCGCGGCCTAACTGCGTTGAATCGTTTGTGCCCTAAAGGCAGTGAAGTGATTTTGATCAGTGACTTCGTCCATTTCAATGCCACATTACAACCAATACTCAACCAATTGCAGCGACATAATCGTGTAAAAATTGTGCACATTTACGATCCATTAGAGCAAGGAGAGACCCAATTTCGCGGTGTAGAACGCGTAACCGATGACCAACAGACGAGCTGGCTCAACTTTTCGGAAAATAGTACGCGCTTAGGGTTAAAAAAAGCCTTTGAATCTCAAAAAGAAAAACTAAAATCATTGAGTCAAACTATGGCAATTTCTTATACCTCACTCTCTAGTGAGAAACCTTTGTTGCAACAACTATCCGGATATAAAGAATGAAGGAATCATCAATAGCTACACTTTTAGATTTAAGCGCGATGCAACTGCCTGAGCTACCCTCTTGGTTTCCCTTGGCTTGGGGATGGTGGGCAAGCGCGGCGGGCATACTGCTCTGTCTGCTGATTCTGGTGTTAGCCATTCGTTGGCGTCGTAAACGCTTAGCCCCGAAAAAAACGGCGCTGCGTTTACTCAACCCCCAATTTGGGCATTTAACTCCTTCTTCAGCGATTGAGCTACTTCGTCAAGCCGCGCTTTGTTACTACCCTCGAATGGAAATCGCACATCTTACCGGCAAAGAGTGGTACACCTTTTTAGATTCACAAATTTCTTACCCTCTTTTTGTTCCCAATGAAACATTGTGGCAGCAAGCGTTATACCAAAAGCAGAAAACAGAAAACAGTCAAGAGCTGATTAATCACTGCTATCAATGGGTTAATGATGCTTTGCCGCCTAAAAAACGGAGATAGCTAGGCTTTGGCAAATATAGAGTTATTGTGGTGGTGGATGCTATGTCTGCTGCCACTCCCGCTGGTCGTTTATCGATTCTTACCACCAGCAAAAGAAAGGGCAGCGATTCACCTGCCCTACCTTCCTAAAGATAATCAGCGTCAAGCACCAAACCAGATCATCGCTAAAATCATTGCAAGCGTTATTTGGTGCTTAGTATTGATCGCCGCAGCCCGTCCAGTGTGGTTTGGCGACCCGGTTATTGCTCAGCCCAAACACCGAGATCTGATGCTAGTGGTTGACCTCTCTTACTCCATGAGCCAAGAAGATATGCTGCTTGGCGATCAGTACATTGATCGTTTGAGCGCCGTTAAAAATGTGCTCTCTGATTTTATTGACAAGCGCGAAGGTGATCGCCTTGGGTTAGTCTTATTTGCCGATCACGCCTATCTACAAACGCCTCTGACTCTGGATAGAAACACCATTCGCCAGCAGCTTAATCAAGCCGTCCTTAAGCTGATCGGCACCCAAACCGCCATTGGTGAAGGGATTGGGCTTGCGACCAAAACGTTTATCGATAGTGATGCCCCACAGCGGGTGATGATTTTACTCAGCGATGGCAGCAACACCGCTGGCGTGCTCGACCCAATCGAAGCTGCGAAAATTGCCCAAAAATACAATGCCACCATTTACACAGTCGGTGTTGGCGCTGGCGAAATGATGGTCAAAGAGTTTTTTATGACTCGAAGAATCAATACCGCGGAAGATTTAGATGAGAAGACGTTAACACAAATAGCGACCATGACTGGCGGCCAATATTTTCGCGCACGAAATAGCCAAGATCTGGCCAAAATATACGACACCATTAATCAATTAGAACCCATAAGCCAAGCAAGCCAAACTTGGCGTCCACAAAGCGAATGGTTTGGTTATCCGTTGGCGATGGCGCTCGCGCTTTCTGTACTCTTAGCGCTACTAAGGAGAAATCATGTCTGAGTTTGTTTTTCTTACACCTTGGTGGTTAACCGCACTATTCCCCTTAGCACTACTGCTGGGCTGGTTCACTCTGCGTGCCAAACGACACTCCTTGATAGCACCTCATCTGGCTAAGGCGATGGGTTTGAACGCTAAAAAACATAACGCGGCCATCGTGATCATCAGCGTCAGTTGGCTGCTCGCAGTACTGGCGCTAGCTGGTCCGAGTTTTGAATCTCAAACACGCCCCAGTTACAGCAATAGTAACGCGCGCGTATTAGTGATGGACATGTCACTATCGATGTACGCTACTGATATAAAACCCAACCGCTTAACGCAAGCGCGTTATAAAGCGCTCGACTTACTCACACAATGGCAAGAAGGTAGTACAGGGCTTGTCACCTATGCTGGTGATGCCTATACCGTTAGCCCATTAACCACCGACACCGCAACCCTAAGCAACTTAGTGCCCAATCTATCGCCCGATATTATGCCCTACCCCGGCGCAGATGCGGCTCGCGCGGTTCAATTAGCCATCGACATGATGAAAAATGCCGGCCTTGCACAAGGTGACATTGTGTTATTGACCGATGACATCGACTCACAAGAGCAAGCTCAGATTGAAACACAGCTTACCAATACGCGTTGGAAATTAGTGATCTTAGGCATTGGTACACAAGCGGGCGCGCCTATTACACTCAGCGATGGCAGCTTACTGAAAAATGCACAAGGGCAGACCGTAGTGGCCAAGACCAACTTTGCCAATATGCAGTCGCTCGCGCAGAATATAAATGGATTATTTACGCCAATCAGCTTAGACAATAGCGATGTCGCAATGATCGCTAAGCTAGACCAAAACGAACAACCACACAGTACAACCAAGAGTCAACAAATGGTGAAAGAGCGCGTTAACAATGGCTATTGGTTAGTGCTGCTCCTCATTATCCCGTGTTTGCTTTTGTTTCGCCGTAGCGTCATTTTTTCTTTATTACTGCTCTTCATCCCTTCACTGCACAGCAATAGTGTACAGGCTTCTCCTTGGCTAAATAGCAATCAACAAGCAAAAAAAGCGTTTGATGCAAAGGAGTATCAAGCGGCCAGTGAACAATTTACAGACTTAGAATGGAAAGGCATCGCTCAATATCAGGCTGGAGAATATCAGGCAGCGGTGGAGACCCTCTCTCAACTGCCACAAGACAGTGTGCGAGTGCAATACAACTTGGCCAACGCCTACGCGCAAAATGGAGAATTGGAAAAGGCCCAAACCTTGTATGAAGAGGTGTTAAAGCGCGACCCAAACCATAAAGATGCTCAGCATAATTTGGAAATCGTAAAAAAAGCACAGCAACAGCAACAGCAACAGCAACAGCAACAGCAACAGCAACAGCAACAGCAACAGCAACAGTCTGGTGAGCCTTCCGATCCAAATCAAGATCAAAATCGCTCAGAAAATAAAAATAATGCGCAGAATAAAAACGACGAACAACAAGATGGCGAACAAACAGAAGATAAATCTGACAAACAAAACGATAACTCACCGCAGAACGACGGCTCTCAGTCTTCGCCTCAATCGGCACAAAGTAAAAATGAGCAAAGTGAGCGCTCCAAGGTCAACACGGCGGATGAATCGCCTGCCTCTCAACAGCAGACTGAAGCGACTCAAACAAATGAATCAATGAACAACGAAGATGAAGTCAGTGACAAAGAAGCCTCTGAGCAGCAAACACAGAAGCAATCGCAACAGCAAGGCGATAGCCAAACTATTGACCCGCAACTTCGCAAGCTAGAACAAGTCGAAAGTGCACGAGATCCTAGTGGCTTACTCAAAGCACAATTGTTGCTACAAGCAAGACAACGGCAAGAAGACCAAGCACAACCTCCACAAAATAACAGCAAGAAGTGGTAAGTATGAAATCGATCAAGCGTTCATTTTGGGCTGCGATTATCAGCCTAGTTTCTGTTGCTCTACTGAGCTCGGCCGCTAACGCGGCTGCACTTTACGCCAGCGTCAGTAAAAATAAGGTCGCGAAAAATGAAGTATTCCAATTACGAATTGTTGCCGATGAAAAAGTATCGACCGATGCGATCGACTTTAAGGTGTTAGAAGGCGATTTTTTTCTTGGCCGCCCAAGTTTTGGTACTTCGGTGAACATCATCAATGGCGATCGCAGCACGCGCAGTGAATGGAATGTATCGTTGGCAGCCAACAAACTCGGCATACTGACCATTCCTAGTTTTACCGTCAATGGGGCAACTACTCAACCGATCGCGATTCAAGTTATCGCTGATGGTGAAGCGCCCAAGCAATCTGACCTTGTTGAAATACAAGCCGATCTAGAACGTAGCAAACTCTACCCGAGTGAAAGCACTTTTCTCAATGCTCGCCTAATCATCAAAGCTGACCCAAGAAGGCTGCAAAATCCACAAATTACGCCACCCGCTGTACAAGGATTAGAACTGACGACCGAGGGAGAAGCTAACCAATACCAAAGCTTATTGGATGGGGTTGAAGTCACCGTTGTAGACCAAAAATTTAGAGTCACGGCCCAAGAGGCAGGAACTTTCACGTTATCCAGCCCTGCGTTTAAAGCTGGCCTCATCTATGGTAACAACCAAACGGGCAGCACCCGCTTGCTGCAAGTCGATATTCCGGCCAAAACCTTTTCGCTCACCGTACTGCCGAAACCAGATAGCTATCAAGGCACTTGGCTACCTACGCCAAAACTAACACTCAACCAAACGTGGCGAGATGCCACAGGGCAGATCATCACCGCCGAGAGCTTTAAAACCAAAGTGGGTGAATCGTTGACTCGTGAATGGATTCTGACAGTGAAAGGCCTTACGCAGACGCAGTTGCCTAACCTCTCAGTGCAATATCCAGACTCAATTCGGCTCTATGCTGAAAAGCCTCAGTTTAAAAGCTTAGATAATGGCGATGTGCAAATGACGCTAAAACAAGTACTCATCCCCAAAACCGTCGGTAAGGTTGAGCTGGCGGATCTCACCGTCAGTTGGTGGGACACCAAAAACGAATCTCAGCAAAGCGCGCAAGCCAAAGGATTAAAGCTAGAGGTTTCGCCAGGTGAATTACTCAACCCATCCACCTCTGTGCTGACACCACCAACAGTACAAACCGTCACCGTTAAAGATGCAGGATACTGGCCCTACTTTACCGCATTTTTTGCACTGTTATGGATGGCGACTATGGTAGTCGCTTGGTCATTTCGTAACGCGCCACAAACAGCAGCACTGGAAACCAACGCTCATCATCAACCGCTTGAAGGACACCAATATCAACAGTTAAAAGAAGCGGTACAAAGCCAAGATGGTGCCAAAATCAGCTATTACTTCACCCTCTGGCGTGATTCAGTCGTATTAAGTGATGAAGAGAAAACCGCACTAGATGCACAAGTCAACCAGCAACTTAAAACTTTGTACGCACCTCAGAAAAGTGATTGGGATGGCTCAGCGTTAATCTCTATGATTGATGCCATTCAAAAAAAGCAAACTAAGCGCCAGAATAAAAAGTTAGAATCTCTGGCAAAACTCTAACCAAAAATAGCTGTCGAAATCACAATATCAAATCTAAGGTGTGTTGTTATATCCAAACGACTAGCCGCTGTGACTTCAAGTCATTTTGGGACTGTTGCCAACAAAAGGAAAACAAGGCATGCAAATAAAAAGTAGCGCTTCATTGATCATCGGTTTGAGTTTAATACTCGGGCTCGCAACCCTCGGTTACTTTGTGCAGCAAACGGCTGTGAAATATAAAGAGTATGAGCGCGTGGTGACCGTTAAAGGATTATCAGAGCGAGAATATCCCGCCGACACCGTTGTTTGGCCGATCCAATTTAGTGTGGCCGATAATGATTTACCCACCATGTTCAACACGATTGAAAAGCAGAGCCAACTGGTGACCGCATTTTTAGCTCAACAAGGCATTGATGAAAAAAGTGTCTCGCTATCATCGCCAGCGGTGATCGACAAAAAAGCACAGCAGTATGGTGGAGAAAATTTAGTCGAGTTTCGTTATTTAGCGAACCAAACCATTACGGTGTACAGCAATCAAGTTGACTTAGTGCGCGAGGCCATTAATAAGCTCGGCAATTTAGGAAAACAAGGCATCGTTTTTAATCAAGATCCTTACAACAACCGCGTTGATTATTCATTCTCTGGACTGAATGAAATCAAACCCGACATGATTGAAGAAGCGACCAAACAAGCAAGAGAAGTCGCAGAGAAATTTGCCAAAGATTCGCAAAGCTCACTTGGCAAGATTAAACGCGCTTCACAGGGACAATTTAGTATTGTGGATCGTGATAACAATACTCCTTACATCAAAAAAGTACGCGTCGTTTCAACGGTTGAATATTACCTCTCAGACTGAATAATCTGCTGTTCTCATTATCCTTGCCATGACTCGCCGCGCCAACACTATGAATTTGGCGCGGCGACTTTATCACTTCGAGTATGGTGTTTTTGCTCAGAGTAACCAACGACTTGGTTTCTGCCATTATCTTTTGCTTGGTAAAGTGCCTTATCCGCTTTGCTGTACATCTCCTCAAACTTAAGTTCACTGGGAAGGTACTGGGCAATAGTGTAACCAATCGAGACACTTAAGCAGTCACCATCAGGGTTCTCACTATGTTCAATCTGCTCTCGTTCAATACTAAAGCGTATGCTTTCAGCCAACGCTTTCACTTCTGCTGCATCACGGTTGGCCACCAACAATATAAATTCTTCACCACCAATTCGGCAAAAGAGTTCATTCTCTGCCTGAGCATGTTGGTTGAGAATATGGCCAATACGAATCAAAGCAATATCCCCTTCTAAGTGACCGTAGTAATTATTAAATAAACCAAAGTGATCAATATCAAGCAGAATTAAACCATAGCTTACGGTCTCATTTTGTACTCTCGAACCGATGCGTTCCAATAAATGAGCTAACATCCGACGATTTCCAAGGCGAGTTAATGGATCCATTTTGGCCATTAAGTCCAGTTTGTCGTTCACTTTTTGTAACTCATAGGTACGGTTACGCACCTCAATTTCTAAATTCTCATTCAGTTCACTGATCGCCTGCTGAGCACTGGTGCGCATCAATACTTCGGTTAAATTAGAGGCGAACATGCGGATCACTTCTCGCAGTTGTGAGGTCAGTGGTGAGCGGCGGATCAAATTGTCCGCAGCAATAAAAGCAATAGGTTCGCCATTGTTGGTAAGCATGGTCATGGCTGTCCAGCCAAAACCAACAATGTTGCTGTCATGATAAATAGGGACTGACTCTTCAAACACCACCTCATTGGGGTTGGCTTTGGCCATATCAACAATCATATTATTGGTGGTCCCAGACCGAAAATACGATTCATCCACAATGTTGCCTTGGATATCGGTTCCCCACGTTCCCTGAATGTACGAGCAGTGTTTATCGGTCAAAAATACTGCCATCCGATCAATGCCCATGCGGTTAATCGCAAAACTGACCGCCGATTTGCACACGTCACTCACCGTCATACAACGTGACAGTTCAACCATGCTCGCATGCAACATGCGAACATTTTGCTCCTGACGCTTGCGAATATAAATTTGCGCAAGCAATGAACCAAAAGATTCCAACATCTGCTTTTGGTATTCAGTAATGGGCTGTCGATTAATGTAGTTATCAATCGCGATCCAACCAATGGTTTCATTACCATCACGTAGGATTAACATCCCATTCCACCCTTGTCCTACCACATTTCCTGCCGTGTATAGAGGGGCATCGTCGATCAGCACCAAACTTTTAGTATCATCAGAAAGACCGCTTAAATAACTTTCTTCTAGCTGGTGCAAATCGTATTGGGTATGGTGTTCGCTCACCGTTTTTCCGCTTTCATCCGTACCATAAGTTCCGCTAAAACAACGTTTTTTCATATCAAGAACTAAAAAAGCGGCTCGATCAAATCCTAAGCGTGTTTTCGTTACATCAACGGCCGCTCTGTGCAGTGCATCTAAATTGTCTGGGTTAGCCAGTTCAATCGCTAATTGATGAACCAGCTTCATGTTATCAATGAACATTTCGCGCTGTTTAATTTCATCCAAATACTTTGCTTCGCGGATATCTCTATTTTTAAACTCTTTTGCCGCTTCAGATTCCGCGCGAAGACATTGCCAACGAGCCGCAATCAGTTGCAAACAATCGAGCTCTCCGGATTCTGTTTTCGCATGAATGTTGACGTTATCAATTGCCTCAAGCAGCAAATAGGTTCTTAAATCAGGGTGGTTATCTAACATAAAAAGATAAGACTCACCGCCCATCACACTACGGTAGTCCCAATTGCAGGTGTTGATCGCTAGTGGAATTAGACCATCTGAGGTGTCAAATTGTGCGGCCCAATTCCAAAAGGTATTTGGATAATTTTGCAGAGCAGTCGGTAAGTTGTACTCAAATAATGACTCATGGCGCTTGTTTAATGTTGGGGCATGAAAGATCCGCATTGATTTGGGAGAAATGAAACTTTGAAGAAAATCAAACGTTGCTTCCGCGAGCATACGGTGGTTGCGAGCAGAAGAAATCTGTTTGAGTAAAGTACGGGAGAACATATGAGCGGCCTGACATTTTAATAATTTTCATTGCAAAATTAGACAAAAGATCATGTGCAATCAAACTCTTAAAAAGGTCGCTGTTAAGTCGGCCGCAAATTTGCACTCTATGTTTTTACATCCTAGAGTTAACCTACATTTTTGAGATTCTGTTTCCATTTATTACATGGTTAACCCTATTATTTTTAGTATTGTCTTATTTACAAGACAACATTGACAACTAGCCACGTTCATTCTTCCGCTGCATAATGTTTCTCTATTTGCCACATTATCAGTACTGACACTCTCTTATGACCCGATACTTTAGGCTACTTTTGTTTCTATGTTTTTCACTCAACAGCGCAGCGGCTGAGATTGATCTGGTCAAAGTGGATAAATCTAAGCGTCGCATGTACTTAATCTCGGGACAGCAGATCATTCAAGAGTATCGAATTGCCTTGGGTAAAGAACCCAAAGGACATAAACAGCAAGAAGGCGATCAACGTACTCCAGAAGGTCGATACTATCTTGAAGCTATCAGTAATGATTCTGGCTATTATCGTTCGATTCATATCAGTTACCCGAATCATCAAGATAAAGTGCATGCACAGCGCTTAAACATCAATCCCGGTGGTGATATAAAAATCCATGGTCTAAAAAATGGCGACAAGCAACGACCAGAATATGTGCAAAGTTTTGATTGGACTAATGGGTGTATTGCACTGACTAACTCAGAAATGGATGAATTTTTGAGCCTAGTCAAAGAAGGCACGCCGATTGAGATTGAGTGGTAAAAGTGACACTTACGCTAAGGTGTGAGGGAGTGCATTAAAATAAATCACACAAACTTTGATTAGCGCAGATTTTTGGTTTTTAATATCGAAAAAGTATTTTTAATCAATGGTTGGAATTAACATGTCGTCAGATTTTTATGGTTCAAGTGCCAATTATGCTCGTAAAGAGAGCGGTTACCGAGAAAAAGCACTTAAACTTTACCCTTGGGTGTGTGGCAATTGCGCGCGTGAATTCGTTTATTCAAATTTACGGGAATTAACTGTGCACCACAAAGATCACGATCACACCAATAACCCTGAAGATGGCAGTAACTGGGAGCTTTTATGCCTCTATTGTCACGATCATGAGCACTCTAAATATTCAGACCACGACCGATTTGGCGCTGAGCCTGTTGCGAGATTAGACGATCATCAAAGCGCGACCTATAACCCCTTTGCCGATCTCGCCAAACTGATGAAAAAATAACGCGGTTAGCCACTAGATCACATATGCTTTAGTGGCTTAACCACGCTATCCAATCCTTCAATTTTCAACGCTAAGCAAAGTTGCAGCAAACGCCCGAGCTCCCCTTCAGGGAAGCCCTTCTTATCAAACCACAGCAAATACTCTTCTGGTAAGTCGATAAGCGCTCGCCCTGCATACTTACCAAACGGCATTGGCATACGCGCAAGTTTAATCAGGTTCTCTTTTTCTAACATTTTGCGCCTCACAAACTGGCTAAACTTGTTTAAGTCCAACCAGTTTATGTTTCTCAGCCACTTTTGGGTACTGATTTATCGCATAACGCTGTAGGTGGATAAAAATATAATCAATATGAATCAGATGCGGTGTAGTAGTTTTCTTTAAACGCTAAGCTTCCCCACATAGCATTGGCATGAGCACGTTTAACCACTTCTGGATCCAACTCTTTTTCTGTCAGGGTATCTGATTTAAAATCATATTGATAAGTAGAAATACCTTGCTCAGGCCGAATAACAACCAGTTGGTTGTCTGCTGTCATATAGCCATAGTTTTTATCTCGTTGCATCATTACTCGCTGCTTCTCAGCAGGAACATCATGAGTTAAATCGAACCCAATCATTGGGTTTTGGCTACTGATACCGGCCAAAGAAAGCAGTGTGGGTGCAAGGTCAATTTGACTAACTAGACGATCGTCAATGCGGTGTTCAATGCCGCCACCAAAAATCACTGCTGGAATTCGAAAGTAATCGACTGGTACAGGCTGATTACCCTGTGTTCTAGCAT
>NZ_CAWNTB010000170.1:0-22135 GCF_963877065.1 Vibrio sp. V01_P9A10T6 | reverse complement strand
TTACTTAATTAGAAGACGCAACATGATAGGGGATTTGAAAGCTAAAGTCTTAAATCAATTTCAAAATATAATCATGAACTTGATAAGAAACTTATATGAAAAATTGTTTGCAAAGGTCACAAAAGTGTCATAATTTTTTCCCATAATGCATAGCGTTGATTACATAGAAAGGTTATTCAAATGTCTAGAAGGATTCTGGTTGTTGAAGACGAAGCTCCCATTCGCGAAATGCTGTGTTTCGTGCTTGAGCAAAAAGGTTATCAAGCTGTTGAAGCGGAAGATTACGACACGGCGGTGAGTAAACTGGCTGAACCCTTTCCCGATCTTGTGTTATTAGATTGGATGTTGCCCGGCGGGAGTGGTATCAACTTTATTAAGCATATGAAGCGTGAAGAATTAACACGCAACATTCCTGTTGTGATGTTAACCGCCCGTGGTGAAGAAGAAGATAAAGTTCGCGGCCTTGAAGTGGGTGCGGATGATTACATAACCAAACCTTTTTCGCCTAAAGAGTTAGTAGCTCGTTTGAAAGCGGTTATCCGGCGCGTCACACCGACAGCACTGGAAGATGTGATCGACGTGCAAGGATTGAAGTTAGATCCTGTCTCTCATCGAGTAACGGCTAATGATAATGCCTTAGAGATGGGGCCGACGGAATTCAAAATGCTACACTTCTTTATGACGCACCAAGAACGCGTCTATAGCCGTGAGCAGTTATTGAACAATGTGTGGGGTACCAACGTTTATGTTGAAGACCGCACTGTCGATGTTCATATACGCCGTCTGAGAAAAGCGTTAGAAGAGGCTGGCCACGATAAATTAATTCAAACAGTACGTGGTGCCGGTTATCGCTTTTCATCCAGAACATAAAGGATTAATTAAGGTACGAAATGGTTGAACGTTTAACGTGGAAAAGGCTGGCTTGGGAGCTGGCTTTTTTTTACTCTCCTTGGATTATCGTTGGCTGGATCTTTGGCCATATGGCTTGGCTGCTGCTAGCGGCTACGGCGTTGCAACTGATTTGGCATTTGCATAACCAAATGCGCTTGTCGGCTTGGTTGTGGGATGAAAAACGTTTAACGCCGCCTTCCGGGACTGGAAATTGGGAATACCTGTTTAATGGGATTTACCGTTTACAGCAACGCCAACGTAAAAAACGCAAAGAACTGACTAATTTGATCCGCCGCTTTCGTAACGGGGCTGAATCGCTACCCGATGCGGTGGTGGTGTTCCGTGACGAAGGGAATATCGTTTGGTGTAACCGACTTGCACAACACCTGCTTGGTTTTCGCTGGCCAGATGATGCAGGTCAACCTATCTCAAATTTATTGCGCGCCCCTGATTTTATCAAATATCTGCAAAAAGATGATTTCACAGAACCACTTGAAATGCGCTCTCCACTTAATGTGGAGCGAATGCTAGAGCTGCGTATTGTGCCTTACACAGAAGGTGAGCATTTGATGGTTGTGCGTGATGTCACTCAGTTGAAACAGTTAGAAGGCATGCGCCGAAATTTCTTTGCTAACGTTTCTCATGAACTGAGAACGCCGATGACGGTGTTGCAAGGGTATCTTGAGATGACAGAAGACCCTGACATGCTGGTAGGGCCGATGTGGCCTAAGGCACATGGAGTGATGACTGAGCAGTTAAACCGTATGAACAGTTTAGTCAATCAACTGCTGACGTTGTCAAAAATTGAAGCGGCGCCTATGCATGAGTTGGATGAAGTGGTTGATGTTCCGGCTATGTTGGAAGTACTTGAAAAAGAAGCGATCAGTTTAAGTGGCGATCATCATCACCGACTGCATTTTGATGTCGATAAGCGACTTAAAGTATTGGCCGATGAAGATCAACTGCGCAGTGCTATATCAAACCTTGTTTATAACGCCGTCAAATATACGCCTTCGGGAGCGGAAATTAATGTGCGTTGGTATCAAAACGCGCAAGGTGCTTGTTTAGACGTGGTGGATAAAGGGGAAGGGATTGAGCCACAGCATTTACATCGTTTAACGGAACGTTTTTATCGTGTCGATAAAGCACGTTCGCGAGATACCGGAGGAAGTGGGCTTGGGCTCGCGATTGTTAAGCATGCATTGTCACATCATGACACGCATTTGCAGATTCACAGTGAAGTGGGTGTTGGCAGCAAATTCTCTTTTATTTTGCCTAAACGTTTGGTTGTGCTGTCATGATACATCGCATATTTACAGCCTTTCTCTATTTTTACTTGCTGGTTACCACGAACGCCGTGAGCGCTCAGCCGCTCGTGGATTATTCAAAAACTAACGGTGTTGCAGGTAGTTTACTTTCAGTGGGGTCAGACACTCTGGCAGGAATGACGACGCTCTGGGTTGAAGAGTTTAAGACGATCTACCCAAATATCAATGCTCAAGTACAAGCCTCAGGTTCCTCCACCGCGCCTCCTGCTTTAACTGAAGGAACGGCGCAATTTGGCCCAATGAGTCGCCCGATGCGTGGTCGTGAGATTGAAGCATTTGAGCGCGCTCACGGTTATAAGCCGACGGCATTGCGGGTTGCGATAGATGCCATTGGTATTTTTGTACATCGAGATAATTCAATCAAAGGGCTTAATTTTACTCAATTAGACAGTATTTTCTCATCCACGTTGCGCTGCGGTGCAACACAACCGATCAATACTTGGGCGCAATTGGGTGTTGATGAGGATTGGGCTAAGCGAGGAATTCAACTGTTTGGCCGAAATTCGGTGTCGGGAACTTATGGCTATTTCAAACAAAATGCACTGTGTGGTGGCGATTTCAAAAAGGGAGTAAACGAGCAGCCGGGATCGGCATCGGTTGTACAATCGGTTGCTTCATCGATCAATACTATCGGTTATTCTGGTGTTGGTTATCAGGTTTCTGGTGTGAAATTGATTCCGATAGCCAAACAAGGCGATCAGTTTATTGCCGCAAGCCATGAGAACATTCTATCAGGTGCTTATCCGTTATCTCGCTATTTGTATGTGTATGTGAATAAACATCCTAATCAGGATCTGCCACCCATGCAGCGAGAATTTATCCGTTTCATTTTTTCTAAGCAAGGACAAGCGATTGTTGGGAAAGATGGTTATGTGCCTGTCAGTGCCGAGTTTGCTCAACAAGAACTAGCCAAAGTGGGCATAAAATAACGAGCGGTTCGCTCGCTATTTTTTTAATCAAACCCAATTCAATTTAAACATTGAGCTGCCAACCGACACTTCGCCAATACTGTTGTTCGCACATCAGATCCGCATGTAATAATTTATTATTTTCTAACCAATTGGCGTCTTCACATTCTAGTTTCCACTCATCATCTTTTGCGCTGAGTGTCAGCTCAGGAAGAGGATCATCATTACGTTGGCTATTGACAACAATCGCTAAACGCAACACGCGGATGAGGCCAATAATGTGCTTTTTCTTAAACAAGGTGAAATCATTCATTTCTTGCAGCTTGAGGGATTTGCGTTGAAAGCGCGCTAAGGTCGACAGTACCTGTTGCTGTTCGCTGTTAAAACCGGGCATGTTGGTGTGACGCAGAATATAAGCAGAGTGTCGGTGAAAGCCTTGTAAGTTGATGCTCAATCCCACCTCATGCAATAACGCTCCCCATTCCAAAAGATCAAACAGTTCGCTGCCTTTTTTCAATCCTAGCTCTGGGGTCACATTCTGTAGAAACTCTTTTGCATGGCCTTTGACTTTAGCGGCATGCTCTAAGTCGACTAGATGCTTCATCGCGAGGTTTTCAGTGGTACGCAAACGGATATCGGAATACTTGAACCGATCTTCCATCTCATAAAGCAAACCTTCTCGTAATGCACCATCAGAAAAATGCATCTCTTTCACACGCAGCGATTTTAAAACCGCGCTTAAAATGGCAACGCCCGCAGCAAAAACGGGTTTTCTATCGTCAGTCAACGCGCTGAGTTCGATCTCATCAATACTTTGCCATTCACAGAGTTTTTCAATGAGTTTATTGACTCGCTCAAGCGTGATGATGCCATCATCAAAGCCCAAACCAATCAGTACTTCGTGAATGGCTTTGATGGTTCCTGATGAGCCGAAGGCGACTTCCCACCCTTTTTTGCGATATTTCGCCGCAATAGATTCGATTTTTTGCTCGGCGGCTAATATTGCATGAGCGAAGTTTCTGCTTGAAAGCCTACCATCAGCGAAGTAACGGTCGGTATAGCTGACGCATCCCATTTGCTTGCTGTTGATTAGGTCTGGATCAAACCCTTGGCCAATCACCATCTCGGTACTGCCGCCACCGATATCCACCACCAACATAGACGCTGCTTGAGGTTGAGTATGTGCCACGCCTAAATAAATTAAGCGTGCTTCCTCAGCTCCGGGAATGATTTCAATAGGGAAAGGCAGTACCTGTTTGGCTCGTTGCAAGAATGTATGAGCATTATTGGCTTGACGCAGTGTATGCGTGGCCGCGATACGCACGTTTTCAGGTTCGAAACCTTGCAACCGCTCGGCAAACATCGCTAAGCATTCAAGTCCTCGCTCTATGGCATCGGCATCCAAATTTTTTTGTTCATCTAACCCAGCCGCCAAGCGTACACGTTGCTTATGGCGGCTCACCAGTTGCAGATCTTGATCGACGACTTTGGCCACCACCATATGAAAGCTGTTAGAGCCTAAATCGATGGCTGCAATATCGCGAATAGTATTAGTTGGGTTGATTGTCATGTAAGGGTTCTTTGATCTTTCTGGTCTGTCTTTCTACATTCTTAAGATAGTCGTAGATGGCAAATTGTGAACGCACTTTTTTACGGTTACCACGTTCTACATAATTATTGCTCATCTCTTTGTCTATCCAGCGCGCTTTCACTGTATCGGTAAATTGTAAATTCATAATGTCAATCATACGCTGTTTCAAACGTGGGTCACGAATTGGTGTCGTTACTTCGATACGATGATCGATATTGCGCGTCATCCAGTCGGCAGAGGAGATATACACCAGCGGGTTGCCATCATTGTGCGTAATAATGACACGAGGGTGTTCCAAAAAGCGATCAACGATGCTGATGATTTTGATATTGTCACTCACGCCCTCAATTCCCGGAACCAGTGAACACATGCCCCGGACGATCATCTTAATTTGTACGCCCGCGCTGCTTGCGCCATACAGTTTATTGATTAACCCTTTATCCACTAAGTTATTTAACTTTAAAGTGATTGCGGCTTTTTTGCCAAGTTTCACATTGGCGATTTCACTGTCGATTAATCGATAAAGCTGAATACGAGAGTTTCTTGGCGACACAATGAGATGGCTAAATTTAACTGGGCGGTAAGGGTTTTCAATATAGCCAAACACGTTTCGTACTTCGGTAGCAATTTCATTGTCGGCGGTCAGTAGTGAAAAGTCCGTATAGATACGGGCGGTTTTTTCATGGAAGTTGCCCGTGCCGATGTGTGCGTAGCGAACGATGTTGTCCTGTTCTTTGCGGCTAATGAGCAGCAATTTAGAGTGAATTTTTAATCCGGGAGCACCGAAAATTACTTGGACCCCCGCTTCGGTTAAAATACGTGACCATTCAATGTTGGCTTCTTCATCAAACCGTGCTTGTAACTCAACCACTACCACCACTCGTTTGCCATTGTGTACCGCATCGACGAGCGAGTTCATTAGGCGAGAATCTTTGGCAACACGATAAATATTGATTTTGATGCTGATCACTTTGGGATCAAACGACGCTTGTCTTACCAACTCGGTAATGTGTTCAAATGAGTGGTAAGGATAGTGAAGTAGAATATCCTGAGCGCGAATCGCATCAAATGCATTGGCAAAACCTTCAAAGTCAGCACATTGCATGGGTGGTAGCGGCTTGTTTTCTAAATAGTCACGCCCCACGTTTGGGAACCCAATAAAATCTTTAAAGTTATGGTAACGACCACCAGGAAGAAGGCTATCATAGTGCGATATTTTG
The DNA here is from genome assembly GCF_963877065.1 of Vibrio sp. V01_P9A10T6. Classification (NCBI taxonomy): domain Bacteria; kingdom Pseudomonadati; phylum Pseudomonadota; class Gammaproteobacteria; order Vibrionales; family Vibrionaceae; genus Vibrio; species Vibrio sp. V01_P9A10T6. The sequence continues at coordinate 16,197 of NZ_CAWNTB010000170.1, read as the reverse complement.
AGTTTTTCGCACAAAAATTTAAGCATTTTTGTCGGCATTTCTCGTTCATAAACAAAGCGTACGGGCATAGCACTTAAGCGTTGATTCAACCCTTCTGACATCTGTTCTAACAAACTGTATTCGACTTCCCGTCGCAAGTCATATTCCGCATCACGTGTCATTTTCATCGCGTAACCCGTGAGCTCTTCATAGTCAAAAAATCCGCGGAAAATCTCATCGAGGCAGTGGCGAATGATGTTGTCCAATAAGATGATGGTTTTACGGCGTTTGCCCTTTTGCTCCGGCACCATGACAAAGCGCGGTAGGTGGTCTGTCGGGATTTCAATCAGCGCATATTGGCTGCGGTCATTGTGTTTGAGATCAACGGCAATATAGGCGTATTCATCTTTCAAAAATTGCATGACATCAATGTCGTCAGTCATGAGCAGCGGTGTAATATGCGGGCGCACTTCTTTATGGAAATACTTAGTGATCCATTTTTTCTGAGTCTCATCCAACTGCGTTTCATTAACCAAGAAGATACGGCGACGTGCCATTTCTAAAATAAGCTCATTATAGAGATTGTCGAAATCTTGGTTGAGTTTGAACGCCTTACTTTGCATTCGTGTCAGCAAATGCTTGGTAGTATCGTTACCACCACGTTCTCGGTTGATCAAAATTTGCCGTTTTACATCGGAAAAGCGAACTTTATAGAACTCATCCAGATTGTTAGAAAAAATACCTAAAAACCGTATTCTCTCGATTAAAGGCACGGTTTTATCTGCGGCTTCTTGCAATACGCGTTCATTAAACGAAAGCCAGCTCAATTCCTTGTCGATATACAACTTGTCCGTACTCATTCATGTTACCTTTTAACTCAATTGACGTTTTTTACTGACTCACCCTCTGTGTGCTGATTGTGCGATTCTGCACAGCAATCAATTCGGGTATTGATGATTATGCAAACTATGCCTTTTATGTGACATTTTTATTTCAAGTAGGCAAGTTGAGTATAGTTGTTTTATTTTCAGTCGTTTATTGCGAGTTGTAATATACTTGTCACGAAAATTACATATTATACGCAGACAGGAAAAAGGGTAGAGAGAGCAATGGCACCAAGTGAATTTTCATTGAAGGAACGTGACAGAAAACGGTTGATAAAAGACCGTTTGGTTCGCCTTGCAGTGAGTTTTGGTGGCGTGAGTGTACTTGGCGCTTTAGTGCTGATTTTTGTCTATCTTGCGATGGTTGTTTTCCCTCTTTTTGGTAGCGCAAAAATTGAAAGGAACGTGGCGCAAGTGAGTATAACCACTTCCAATCCTCAATTTTTGGCCATAGATGAATACGGCGAGAATGCCTTTGTTGTTGACCTTGACGGCAGCATGAACTTTTGGCCCTTGGACGGCAAAACGGAACACGCATTGTGGTCGGATAGTCTCCCTATTCGCGTTGATCTTTTTAGCCAAGCTCCCCCGCTGGATGGATGGTTTGCCGCTAGCAATGTGGCGGGAGAGGTCTTTATTGCTCGCCCTAAATTCAGTTATCTTCATAGCATGGAAGGTCGCCAGTTTTCTCCTTATCTTGAGCGCGTCAGTTTACCCTCTACCTTTCGGCTGACTCATAAAACGCAAACGTTACGCCAGTTTGCCTTCGCCGTTACTGATGAGGCACTTTTCTTCGCTTCTTATCTCGATAATGATGAGGTGATAGTACAAACCTTAACGAGTGATAACGTCGAGCCAATTCAGCGCTTTGTGTTTCAAGGCTCATTTCCTTCTTTGGACCAATTGCTTTTTACGCCAGATGGTAAAACGCTTTATCTTCGCTCAGGGTCCGAATTGGTTGTTGCAGTTAAGAGTCGTCAAGGTTATTTCGTGCGAGAAGTAGTTGATTTAAGCCAAGGTAATTCCGATCGAGCCGTGACACAAATCAACTTATTGTCCGGTGCTTATTCGCTACTGGTGACTCACCGTAACGGCTTAGTGTCACAATGGTTTGATGTGCTGCAAAATGAAGAACGTCAACTGACTCAGATTCGTAAGTTTAAATTAGCGCCGCAGGTGACGCTGTTACTGCCGGATACTTATCGCAAAGGTTTTTACAGTTTCTACCCTAATGGCACAATCCAAAGTCATTATACGACCAGTGAAAAACTGGTGTTGTTTGAGAGGATGTACAACAAAGCCCCTCAATTGGCCGCCATGTCCAATAATGAGCTTTATCTCGCTACGTTAAGCGAGCAGAAGATCAGCGTGGCAAAAGTGGATAATGATTATCCTGAAATATCACTCTCATCATTGTGGCAAAAAGTGTGGTACGAAAGTTATCCAGAGCCTCAATATGTGTGGCAATCGACGTCAGCGAACGATGAATTTGAGCCTAAGTTTAGCCTAGTACCGATAGCTTTTGGCACTCTTAAGGCCGCAGCATACGCAATGTTATTTGCAATACCGATTGCGGTGTTTGGCGCGATTTACACGGCTTATTTTATGTCACCGAGAATGCGCCGAGTGGTGAAGCCGTCGATTGAATTGATGGAAGCGTTACCAACCGTCATTATTGGTTTTTTAGCGGGGTTGTGGTTTGCACCATTAATTGAAAGCCATCTCGCGGCGGTCGGAGCGCTGCTGCTATTTTTACCCATTGTGATGTTACTCGTTGGGCTAGGTTGGCACCTGTTACCGAGAGCATGGGTGCGAAATTTTTCAAATGGGTGGCACGCATTGATACTAATCCCCGTATTAGTCGTTAGTGCAGTGGTTATCTTTTCGTATAGCAGCCAAATTGAAGTTTGGCTATTTGATGGCGATATTCAGATTTATCTCGCGCAAAACGGCATCGATTTTGATCAGCGTAATGCGCTGGTGGTTGGTTTTGCGATGGGCTTTGCCGTCATTCCAACCATTTTCACTATTGCGGAAGATGCGATCTTTTCCGTACCTAAACATCTTTCTGATGGGTCATTAGCATTAGGCGCAACACCTTGGCAGACATTAACTAAAGTCGTGTTGTTAACGGCAAGTCCTGGCATATTCTCGGCGATCATGATGGGTTTGGGGCGAGCCGTCGGAGAAACAATGATCGTTCTTATGGCGACGGGTAATACACCCATTTTAGATTGGAATATTTTAGAAGGGATGCGTACCTTATCGGCAACGATTGCGGTTGAGTTACCAGAGTCGGAAGTGGGGAACTCCCATTATCGGTTGCTTTTTTTAGCGGCACTATTGCTACTCATGTTCACCTTTTGTGTGAACTCGATTGCTGAATGGGTCAGACAAAGGTTGCGTGCCAAATATCGCGCTTTGTAATCAATTGGGAAAAATCATCACATATGTTTAAGTGGTTTCAATCAGGTTCACCTTGGATATGGTTAACAGGCGGTGCTGTCAGCATCAGCCTGATTTCGGTATTGGGCTTGCTCCTGTTTATTGGTTGGAAAGGATTAACCTATTTTTGGCCGACGCCACTTTATCAATGGCAAACTCAAGAGGGGCAAGCACTGGTTGGTCAGCTCTACTCTGAGGAAAATGTGCCATTAACACACTTAAGAGCGTTAGATATTACATGGCCCAAAGCCATACTGGATGCTGGGGAAGTGAAGCGGCTCAGTATCAAAGTCGCTAACCGAGAGCGAAATCATGCGGACTTTGTCTCGATACTGGATATTAAACTGTCGGATAAACAAATGCCTAGCGGGTGGGCGGTAATAGAACGTAAGAGTAACGGACAGTTTTATGGCAAGCCGATTATTTATGTTCAAACTGATGGAAGCGAGAGTTCGGATGTTCAGACCATGCTCGCTGCAGGAATGCAGGATGTCGCGTTATTGAGAGAGCAAATTGACGATGTGATTGACCAAGAGATCCGAGTCATTGGCTTTGCCGCCGAAAAATTACGTTTAGAGAAGCGTCGTAAAGAACTCAATGGAAAGCTAGAACGAACCTATTTAGACCACTATTTTCATAAAAAGCAGGATTTGGATAGCCAATTAGCTATTGCCGAACAAAAGTTAGATGCGCTGCGCCAGCAAATGAATGGGCCGTCGTTGATTGTTGAAGAGATGAGTGGGCAACGAGTGGCGATTCCACTTAGCCAAATTCTCGATATTTGGTATCCCAATGATATGACTTTGGGGCAAAAATTGGTCCAGTGGGGGAAGCAGGTGTGGCTCTTCCTATCAGAAGATCCCCGAGAATCGAACTCTGAAGGCGGCGTATTTCCAGCCATCTTTGGTACAGTGCTGTTGGTGTTGTTGATGTCGATTATTGTCATGCCACTTGGTGTTGTGGCGGCTATTTATCTGCACGAATACGCAAAAGAGAATCTGTTTACTCGTATCATTCGTGTTGCGGTTATCAACCTTGCTGGTGTGCCATCGATTGTTTATGGGGTATTTGGTCTTGGTTTTTTTGTTTACACCATAGGCTCATCGATTGATACGCTACTCTATAGCGAAAGGTTACCGGCCCCCACTTTTGGTACGCCTGGCTTACTGTGGTCGGCGCTCACATTAGCGGTGTTAACTCTACCCGTAGTGATTGTGACGACGGAAGAAGGGTTAACACGGATTCCCAGCGCAGTACGCCATGGCTCTTTAGCATTGGGCGCTACCCATTTTGAGACGATTTGGCGCATAGTATTGCCGATGGCAAGCCCTGCGATTATTACTGGGCTTATTCTCGCCATTGCGCGAGCCGCGGGTGAGGTTGCCCCTTTGATGCTGGTGGGTGTGGTCAAACTGGCGTCAAGTTTGCCTGTGGATGGCGAGTTTCCCTTTGTACATCTTGAGCGAAAATTCATGCACTTAGGTTTTCATATTTACGATGTTGGTTTCCAAACGACCAACATCGAAGCGGCTAGGCCACTGGTGTACGCCACTTCATTTTTATTGGTGACAGTGATTGTGGCACTGAATTTAACGGCCATCAGTATCCGCAATAACTTGCGTGAGAAATATCGAACGTTAGGGCAAGATTAATTATGTTTTCCATCAATCAAACTTTGGGTTATCACGCCCCGTTAGATGTCAATAATCTGAGCGATCAACAAACGGCGATTGCGATTGAAGATCTGAATCTGTTCTATAAACAGACTTGTGCGCTGAGCCATATCTCAATGCGTATTCCCAAAGGACAAGTAACGGCGTTTATCGGCCCTTCCGGTTGTGGTAAGTCAACCTTACTGCGCTGTATTAATCGGATGAACGATCTGGTCGAAGGGTGTCGAGTTGAAGGTGAAGTCAAACTTCATGGTAGAAACGTCTATCACCCAGATGTGGATGTTGCCACGTTGCGCCGCCGAGTGGGGATGGTATTCCAACGCCCCAACCCATTTCCGAAATCCATTTATGAAAACGTGGTGTATGGGCTTCGTTTACAAGGAATTAAAAATAGCCGTACTTTAGATGACTCAGTTGAGCGAGCTTTAAGAGCCGCTGCGTTATGGGATGAAGTGAAGCATCGCCTACATGAAAATGCATTTGGCCTTTCGGGTGGGCAGCAGCAACGCTTAGTTATCGCCAGAGCGATTGCTATTGAGCCAGAGGTGCTGTTGCTTGATGAGCCAACGTCTGCGTTAGATCCAATTTCTACGTTGACCATCGAAGAGTTGATTAACGATCTCAAAACCAAATACACAGTGGTGATTGTGACGCATAACATGCAACAAGCGGCAAGAGTGAGCGATCATACGGCTTTTATCCATATGGGAAAATTGATTGAGTATGCGGATACTGACTCTATTTTCACCTCCCCATTGAAAAAACAGACGGAAGACTATATTACTGGTCGATATGGTTAATACTTTCGTCAATAGCGATATTCAAAAGGAACGATGATGCATCTAGGTCGCCACATTTCAGGACAGTTCAATGTTGAACTTGAATCGATTCGCACTCATGTATTGACGATGGGCGGGCTGGTGGAGCAACAACTCTCTTTTGCGATGCAAGCATTGCATAAAGATGATGCCGATCTGGCCAGAAAAGTCGTTCGGGATGATCACAAAGTGAATGCGATGGAAGTTTCTATTGATGAGGCTTGCACGCGTATTATCGCTAAGCGACAACCGACAGCCAAGGATCTGCGCTTGATCATGGCGATCATCAAAACCATTACCGACCTTGAACGAATTGGTGATGTAGCCACCAAAATTGCCTACGTCACTATCGAAAGCCCTTCGCCTAAAGAGAGCAAATTTCGAGTTTCTCTTGAACCTTTATGCCGGCAAGCCATTGCAATGTTGCACCAAGTGTTAGACGCTTTTGCGCGGATGGATCTTGAATCGGCTGCTGAAGTGTACCGCTTGGATGACAAGCTGGATGCCGAATACGAAGCAGTGATCCGCCAACTGATGACCTATATGATGGAAGACCCTAAAAATATCCCACATATATTACAAGTCATGTGGTCTGCACGAGCCATCGAACGCGTGGGCGATCGCTGCCAGAATATCTGCGAATACATCATCTATTTTGTCAAAGGTAAGGATGTGCGCCACTTAGGTAAACAATCGATTGATGACATCCTCAAATAGCCTTTTGGGTAAAGTAAGGTGAAGGAAAGTTATTCACCTTACATCAAGACATAACGGTTGCCGAAGTTAAGAAAGCTGGCGTAATACCTCTTGGATTTTAGCCGGATCGGTTATTGGGATTAAGGTGTCATCGACAGACTCTTGGCCCATTTTCACCGCATTGGCGATCATATCCATGCTACTTGCACGCGTGGTTTTGCCGGACAAATGCACTTCAGTGATGCCCGTTTCACGGATAATGTCAGTCACGTTTGATGCGTTTAAGCCAGCCCCAGCCATAATAGAGAATCGACCATTCGCCAGTTTCACCATGTGTGTAATTACGGCTCGTCCTGCATAGGCATCTGGCGCTAACCCTGAAGTAAGTACACGCTCACACCCTAATTTTGCAATGTCTTCAATCGCTTGTTCATAGCTGTGGCATTGATCAATCGCACGGTGGAAAGTGGTACCCAACCCTTGCGCGGCTTGCATCATCAGTAAGCTTGCTTCAAGGTTGATGGTGCGATTCGGATTCAAAATACCAAAGACGATGCCGTCTAGTCCCGCCTGTTTTGCCATCTCGATATCGATCAACATCGAATCGAGATCATCCTGATCATAAAGAAAGTCGCCTTGACGCGGACGAATCATCGCGTAAACAGGAACGCTCGATATTTGTGCGGCCTTTTTCATTAAACCAAAGCTGGGCGTCAGTCCACCCAATGCGAGCGACGAACACAATTCAATGCGAGTAGCCCCGCCTTTAATGGCGTTGTGTAGCGATTCAATATTATCAATACACACTTCAACTTGAATATTCATAGTAAAATCCTGCTGGAAAAATTTGGTTAATGTTAGCAAGTTAGAGTAGTGACGTCTGTGTGATTGAGGTGAGAAATAGGGGTAAAGTTTACCAACCAGTGCTGCCTCATTTTCACTAAATGAACGACAACGAAAAAGCCCAAAGCGTTAGCTTTGAGCTTGGATAAGGACTTTACTTCTTAACTGATTGGCGATGCGTTTTACGCTTTATTATATGTCCAACCATTGACCCGAGTTGAGCGCGGGCTAAGGAGAATTATTTCTTGCCTAGGTCGTCTGAGTGCTCAGCTAGGAATGCTGCAACACCTTTTGGAGATGCATCCATACCGGCTTTGCCTTCTTCCCACTGTGCTGGGCACACTTCACCGTTCTTTTGGTGGAAGTTAAGCGCATCAACCATACGTAGCATTTCGTCGATGTTACGGCCTAGTGGTAGGTCGTTCACAACTTGGTGACGTACAAGACCATCTTCGTCGATGAGGAAAGAACCACGGAAAGCAACGCCTGCTTCTGGGTGCTCAACATCGTACGCTTTACAGATTTCGTGCTTCACGTCAGCGATTAGCGGGTATTTTACTTGGCCAATGCCACCGTTTTCGATAGCGGTATTACGCCATGCGTTGTGAGAGAATTGAGAATCGATAGATACACCGATTACTTCAACTCCTTTCGCTTGGAAATCTTCGAAGCGTTTGTCAAAAGCGATAAGCTCTGATGGGCAAACGAAAGTGAAGTCTAGTGGGTAGAAGAAAACAACCGCTTTCTTACCTTTAGTAAATTCTGCGAAGTTGAAGCTATCAACGATTTCACCGTTACCAAGAACAGCTGCTGCAGTAAAATCAGGGGCTTTACGACCAACTAGTACCATTTTTTTGCTCCTAAGAATAAGGTTTAGTTCCAAACCAGTGATGAGCACTGGTCCAGTCCGTTTTTGAACGAGACAAACTATAGTACAGATTGTAGGATAGTAAAAAGCGAAATAAATAGATTAGTCTCATCGAAAAAAGCGATGAGCTCTAATGACGGAATCAGAAACGGCACTCAAATAAGATAGTAGTAGAACGATGAATAAATGGCCCAGTTTGAAGCAGTTGCACTATTTAGTAACACTCTACGAAACACGGCACTTTAGTGATGCCGCTGAACGTTGTTTTGTTAGTCAATCTACCCTAAGTAAAGGGATCCAAAATTTAGAGGAATTAATAGGTTGCCCGCTTTATGAAAAGGATAAGAAAGCTCCGTTAGTGTTTACTCAAGCGGGAGAGCTGGTTGTTAGCCAAGGAAGGGAGTTGCTTGCCAAAGGACAAGATTTAGTGGAACTCGGCAAGGTTTGCCAAGGCGATGAGATGCAAGGTCAGCTTAAGCTGGGTTGTATTCCAACCATTGCTCCATTTTTACTGTGTGATTTAGTGCAAGAAGTGAATGTCCGCTTTCCGAAGTTGAACTTATTATTACGAGAAGATACGACGACGAACCTTTTGGCTGCACTGCGTCATGGAGAGCTTGATGTGTTGATTTTGGCTTTGCCTGTCGATATCGGCAAAATGGAGAGTCGAGTCGTGGGGATTGATCCATTCAAAATGGTGATCAGCCGTCATCAAATGGATAGCATCCGTGTGCCAATCAAGTATGCTGACCTGCCTGATGAATCGGTGTTTTTGCTCGAAAATGTGCACTGTTTAACGGATCATGCTGTGTCGGCTTGCAAGTTGACCGCCAAAGAGAAAATTAATCCATTTACCGCAACCAGTTTACATACCTTAGTGCAGATGGTCGCCAATGGTTTAGGGACGACTTTCATTCCACAAATGGCAATCAATCATGGCTTAGTTGAAAACCAAAATTTAGTGGTCATCGAGCCTCCTGGCCAGCAAGCGTATCGAGAGATTGGTTTAGTCTGGCGGCCAAGTTCATCGCGAACTCACACTTTTAAGCAGTTAGCGGATGTGGTTTCTGGTTTACTTTAGCGATTAGTCTTACTCTTTCCTTTGCCTAAAAAATCAAAAAGTCACTTTTAATGTGGCTTTTTTCAGTTTTTTATTCTGTTAGTGTTTTTAAACTTGTAAAATTTTACAAACAATTCTTGATGAAGTTTTCATAAAATCAAAAATCTTTACAGCCACAATTTTACACATCCTATTTTCTCTTGCGTTTAAAAAGAAGCCATCTGTCTCGCTCGGTTAGTCGTAAATTCAAGCCTTACTGCGTCTCACATCATTTCGAACGTCTGTTTAAAACTAAAATCTGCCTTTTTGAGTTGTGTAATAAAATAACGTAATAACTTTCATATTTAACAAGGAAATCAAACATAGGTTTGAAACGGGATAAAACTTTGTTTTTAACCTTTCATTAACTTTGTCTCTTTTGCTGAATGATGAGTTGATGTAAGGTTTAATAAGGTTTTGTAAGACTTATGTCTAGCTTGGTTAGGCTTGAAATATTGGATTGACTGAGAGAAAGTGTCGGTAGAGATAAGTCAGTGGATAGCAAAAAATGAGCATTTGAATTTGTGGTTTTTAAATTACAAATGTAGTTGGAATGGTTTTAAGGAAGAACGTTATGTTTGCACAGACCCCAGAAACAGAGTTAGCACTCAGCAAAGAACACCACGAAGCCAAGCTTGAGGTTGTTGGTGCCGTTGGCCCACATCACCAAGCTATTTTCCCTTCAGAAGCCCAAATCTTCTTGTCCACTCTGTGTGCTAAATTTGCAAGCCGTGTTGATTCGCTGCTGGATGCACGAGAAGAGCGACAAACACGTATTGATAACGGAGAACTGCCGGATTTTCTCAAGGATACGCAAGATATTCGCGAAGGAAGCTGGAAAATTCTCGGTATCCCACACGATTTACAAGATCGTCGAGTAGAGATTACGGGGCCAACCGACCGAAAAATGGTGATCAATGCATTGAATGCTAACGTCAAAGTGTTCATGGCGGATTTTGAAGATTCGATGTCACCAGCATGGGATAAAGTGCTGGATGGGCAAGTCAATTTGCGTGATGCCATTGAAGGAACCATTAGCTATACCAATCCTGACAATGGTAAGTGCTACCAGCTTAAAGATAACCCAGCGGTGCTCATTTGTCGGGTACGCGGTCTGCACCTTAAAGAAAAGCATGTTAAATATGCAGGGCAAAGTATTCCGGGTTCGCTGTTTGATTTTGCACTCTACTTTTACAACAACTATAAATCATTGCTTAAAAAAGGCAGTGGCCCTTATTTTTATCTTCCAAAACTTCAGGCCTATCAAGAAGCAAAGTGGTGGAGTGACGTTTTCCATTTTACCGAAGAGTATTTTGGGTTAGAAACTGGCACCATTAAAGCCACCGTATTGATTGAAACCTTACCCGCCGTGTTCGAGATGGACGAAATATTGTTCTCGCTTAAAGAACACATTGTCGGCTTAAATTGTGGCCGCTGGGATTACATTTTCAGTTATATCAAGACATTGAAAAATTATCCGGATCGGGTGCTACCAGATCGCCAAGTTGTCACAATGGAAAAGCCGTTTCTTAACGCCTATTCACGCTTACTGATCTACACCTGTCATAAGCGTGGCGCATTTGCGATGGGCGGTATGGCCGCGTTCATTCCAGCTAAAGATCCCCAAGAAAATCAGTTGGTTCTCGATAAAATTCATCACGATAAATTGCTCGAAGCCAATAATGGTCATGACGGTACTTGGGTTGCCCATCCCGGTTTAGCGGATACGGCAAAAGCGGTCTTTGACCAAGTACTGGGCGAGCGTTGTAACCAATTAGATGTTACGCGTCTGTCTGATGCGCCGATTCATGCCAATGAGCTGTTGACCCCATGTGAAGGGGAACGTACCGAACAGGGCATGCGTCATAATATTCGAGTTGCACTTCAGTACATCGAAGCATGGATCTCCGGCAATGGCTGTGTCCCCATTTATGGGTTGATGGAAGATGCGGCGACCGCAGAGATTTCTCGAGCGTCAATATGGCAATGGATCAAGCATGGAAAAGCCTTGGATAACGGTCAGATTGTTACCAAAGCGCTTTTTGAGCAGTATCTTGCGCAAGAAATTGAAGTCGTGAAACAGGAAATCGGCACGCAGCGATTTGCACAAGGACGCTTTAGCGAAGCGGCACAATTGATGGCTCGCTTAACTACCAGCGATGAGCTGACACATTTTCTCACCGTTCCGGGTTATGACTACCTAGATTGATGAGATTTAAAACCAATAACTAATAACCAATTACTGACAACCAATAACGTGAAGCTGTTTTCAAAAGCAGAATAGGTCGTACTGCTGAGAAAAGGATGACAGTGCGCTTGCGCATCAAAATAAGAGGGATAGACCATGACATTAACTCGCCGCCAACAAATCGAAGCTCTAGAAAAAGATTGGGCAACCAACCCACGCTGGGAAAATGTAAAGCGTACTTATACTGCTGCTGAAGTGGTTGACCTGCGCGGTTCAATCACTCCAGCCAACACCTTGGCCCAACGTGGCGCTGATAAATTGTGGTCACTGGTTAACGGCAGTGCCAAAAAAGGTTATGTGAACTGTTTGGGTGCATTGACAGGTGGTCAAGCGGTACAACAAGCCAAAGCGGGAATTGAGGCGATTTATCTCTCCGGCTGGCAAGTAGCGGCAGACAACAACACCGCTTCCACCATGTACCCAGACCAATCGCTCTATCCAGTCGATTCTGTTCCATCGGTGGTCAAGCGCATCAACAACTCGTTTCGTCGTGCCGATCAAATTCAGTGGGCGGCTGGAAAATCACCGGAAGATGAAGGTGGTATTGATTACTTCTTACCGATTGTTGCTGATGCTGAAGCCGGTTTTGGTGGCGTACTCAATGCTTACGAGTTGATGAAGTCGATGATTGAAGCAGGGGCGGCCGGTGTGCACTTTGAAGATCAGTTGGCGTCAGTAAAAAAATGCGGACACATGGGCGGCAAGGTTCTGGTTCCGACTCAAGAAGCGGTTCAAAAATTGATTGCGGCACGTTTGGCCGCTGACGTATCAGGGACAACCACTTTGGTCATTGCTCGTACTGATGCAAACGCGGCGGATCTACTGACCTCGGATTGCGACGCATACGATCGTGATTTTATCCAAGGTGAGCGTACTCAAGAAGGTTTCTATCGCGTGAATGCTGGGATTGAGCAAGCGATTTCACGCGGTCTCGCTTACGCGCCGTATGCTGATCTCGTGTGGTGTGAAACCGCTAAGCCTGATTTGGATGAAGCCCGCCAATTTGCCGAAGCAATTCTAGCGCAATACCCAGATCAACTGCTGGCTTATAACTGTTCTCCCTCTTTCAACTGGGAGAAAAACTTAGACGCAGACACCATTGCTCGTTTCCAGCAAGAGTTGTCGGACATGGGGTACAAATATCAATTCATCACCTTAGCGGGCATTCATAACATGTGGTACAACATGTTTGAGTTAGCACATGCTTACGCGCAAGGCGAAGGTATGCGTCATTACGTTGAGAAAGTTCAGCGTCCAGAGTTTGAAGCAGCATCAAGAGGTTATACCTTTGTTGCACACCAACAAGAGGTGGGAACGGGTTACTTTGACCGGATGACCAATACCATCCAAGGTGGCAGCTCTTCCGTGACCGCGTTAACGGGCTCTACTGAAGAAGACCAATTTTAATTAGCGGTACTTCCCAATCATTATCTGTGTAACACCTTTGAGCGGCGTAAGCCGCTCTTTTTTATGTGAGGCACTTATATTAGGGAGTGAGCGTTATTCAATATCGACTTCGTCCGGTTCACTCTCTTCTTGTAGCTCAAGTAAGGTAACAGCTACCCCAATAAAGTCCGTGTCAGTAATAATGCCCACTAGTTGGCCTTTATCTACAACGGGTAAGCAGCCTACTTTATGTTTTTGCATGTAGATAGCACTCTCTTTTAACCCCGCTCGCGGGTCAACCGTCATAATTTCAGTATGCATCACCTCATATAATGGCGTTGTCAGTGTATATGATTGATCTTCAGGGATGTTTTTTAAGCTCGACTCTTGCGCGGCAAGAATATCTCGATGAGTAATGATACCGAGTAGTTTTTTGTGTGGATCGACGATGGGGATGTGGCGAATATCCAACGCTTCCATAGTGTGCTTAGCATCGGCTAACGTGTGTGTACGCAACAGGGTATGGGGGTTGCGAGTCATCATGTCTTCAATTTTGATCATAACGAGCTCCTTTTTATTATTGACCTGATTCAACTATAGTTTTTTCTGCGCAAAATATCTGAGAGCTCCCGCTATTTTTACTTTGATTGATGCGTAAAGATTGGGTGCCATTTTCATGTTTAATTACATTAAATTTAGATCTGGGTCTGACGAGCGAAGGTGTTTACGTATATACTACGGCGCTTAAAAAAATTACGTCATCCACTCAAAACGAACAAGATAAGAACTATGCAAGTTTCAGACTTTCACTTTGAACTTCCCGATGAGCTGATTGCTCGTTACCCAACGGCTGAACGTACGGCGAGTCGCTTACTGCAATTAGACGGTAACAGCGGTGAACTGGCGGATGGCTCATTTAAAGACGTTCTTGACCGAGTTCAGCCCGGCGATTTATTGGTTTTTAACAATACACGTGTCATCCCGGCTCGCATGTTTGGGCGCAAAGCTTCAGGCGGTAAACTGGAAGTATTGGTCGAACGAATGTTGGATGAACAGACGATTTTAGCTCATGTTCGCTCATCTAAGCCGCCAAAACCGGGCAGTGAGTTGTATTTAGGAGAGCATGACGAATATCATGCACACATGGTGGCTCGCCATGACGCGCTGTTCGAGATTCGTTTTACAGCGTCAAAGACGGTACTGGAGATCTTAAACGAGATTGGCCATATGCCGTTGCCGCCTTACATTGACCGCCCTGATGAAGATGCTGATAAAGAGCGTTATCAAACCGTGTACAACCAAAAACCGGGAGCTGTCGCTGCACCGACCGCCGGTTTGCATTTCGATGAGGCTCTGCTTGAGCAAATCAAAGCGAAAGGCGTCGAATTTGCTTATGTAACCTTGCATGTTGGCGCTGGAACCTTCCAGCCAGTACGAGTCGACAATATTCACGATCACCATATGCATGCAGAATATGTTGAAGTGCCACAAGAGGTAGTCGATGCCGTCAACGCGACGAAAGCGCGTGGTGGCCGAGTGATCGCTGTTGGAACTACGTCGGTGCGCTCACTGGAAAGTGCCGCGCAAGATGCGCTTAAAAAGGGCACTGAGCTGGTTCCTTTTTTCGGTGACACTGAAATTTTCATCTTCCCTGGTTATGAGTATCAGTTGGTGGATTGCTTAATCACCAACTTCCACTTACCAGAGTCGACACTGATTATGCTCGTCAGCGCTTTTGCAGGTTATGAGCATACTATGGCCGCGTACGCGCATGCCGTGAAATATCAATATCGTTTCTTTAGTTATGGTGATGCGATGTTTATCACCAAGAACACCAATTAACGAGTGCTAGCATTACGCTAGGAGAAGAAGCTCCGCTTCGTTTTTCGCTAGGAATTGGCGACCGCTCTAGAGGGGTGCTTGCACCTAATCATGATACGTCAGACTGTTTCTCTGACATTGGAGGCTTCGTGAAGTTAACATACGAACTTAAAAAGAAAAACGGAAATGCTCGCCGTGGGCAATTAACCTTTGAACGTGGCACTGTGCAAACACCGGCATTCATGCCTGTAGGTACTTACGGCACAGTAAAAGGCATGACACCGGAAGAAGTAAAAGAGACGGGCGCAGAAATTTTGCTCGGTAATACTTTTCACCTGTGGCTGCGCCCTGGCCAAGAAGTGATGAAAATGCACGGCGACTTGCATGATTTTATGAACTGGCAAGGCCCGATCCTCACCGATTCAGGTGGTTTCCAAGTGTTTAGCCTGGGTGATATTCGCAAAATCACAGAAGAAGGGGTGCATTTTCGTAACCCAGTCAATGGTGACAAGATTTTCATGGACGCAGAAAAGTCGATGGAAATTCAAAAAGATCTGGGCTCTGACATTGTGATGATTTTCGATGAGTGTACGCCGTACCCTGCGACGCACGATGAAGCTAAAAAATCAATGGAGATGTCTTTACGTTGGGCGCAGCGTTCACGTGACCATTTCGACAAATTAGAGAACACCAACTCGCTATTTGGTATCGTGCAAGGCAGTGTTTACGAAGATTTGCGTGATGTTTCCGTGAAAGGCTTAACCGAGATCGGATTTGATGGCTACGCGGTTGGTGGCTTAGCGGTGGGTGAACCTAAAGAAGACATGCACCGTGTACTTGAGCACACCTGTCCACAATTGCCAGAAGACAAACCACGCTACCTGATGGGTGTCGGTAAACCTGAAGACTTAGTGGAAGGGGTACGTCGCGGTATCGATATGTTTGACTGTGTGATGCCAACGCGAAATGCACGTAATGGCCATCTATTTGTGACGGGTGGTGTGATCAAGATCCGTAATGCAGTACATAAAACCGATACAACTGCGCTGGATCCGCATTGTGACTGTTACACTTGCAAAAATTATTCGAAGTCGTATTTACACCATCTGGATCGTTGTAACGAAATTCTGGGTGCGCGTTTAAATACTATTCATAACTTACGTTATTACCAACGCCTGATGGCAAGCATTCGTTTAGCGATTGAAGAAGATCGCTTCGACGCGTTTGTTGAGGAGTTTTATGCTCGTCGCAATCGTGAAGTTCCACCAATGGGCCAATAACGGTTTTGCTGCGTTTTGCTTGATTTGTGAAGTGATAAACTTGAAATTAAGCCAACGCAGCCCAATTAGAATTACATTACACAACAATATTTTAGAGGACGTTTTCAATGAGTTTAATTTCTGTAGCACACGCAGCAGGTGAAGGTGCATCACAAGG
>NZ_CAWNTB010000169.1:0-22238 GCF_963877065.1 Vibrio sp. V01_P9A10T6 | reverse complement strand
ATCTAAGATTCAGAGAATCTTCCAATGCTTGAATGCGTCGGGTAATGGTCGCAACGGGGATCATTGTTTTACGAGAAGTTGCGGTATAGCTTCCATTTTCGACAACCAGTCGAAAGAGGTTTAGGTCATCTAATTTCATTGTTCCTGACACATTATTTTTCGAATTTGAGTAATTTATACGTATATCATTTGTCAAATCTTGAGTCATATCAACTTGTTTGACGAAAGTAACATTCCGTACAATCCATACATAGCCCATATATATAGTATGCAACCGAGTTACAAAGTGGAACATTTGTATAAATCTTATTTTGCGACTACTTTATAAAGTAACCTATCAATTTATCCTATAACAATAAAATGACTGCTTTTTAAAAGCATTGTGAGGCAGGATTATGTATAAATCTCACATTCAGGCTAGTGAGTTCTTGGCGAAAAAACCTTCAGACAATCAGCACGTCGAGCAAAAACTGATCATGCTCGTTGATGATGACCCAATTTTTAGGCGAATAACCAGTGGTTATTTGTCGGCTCAAGGCTATAAAGTGCTTGAAGCTGAAAATGGCTTAGAGGGGTTGCGCAAGTTAAAAGATGCGGAGCCTGACCTTGTTGTGTGTGACTTAGCAATGCCAGTACTGAACGGCATTGAGTTTGTTGAAGAGGTGAGCCTTGAGTATCCCTCGCTGCCACTGATTGTGGTCTCTGCAACTGATGAAATGGCTGATGTTGCAAAAGTGCTGCGATTTGGTGTTAAGGATTTTCTTCCTAAACCGATTGGTAACCACCAGTATTTAAGCAGTGCAATAGAAAGTACGCTCGAAGATACGTTCAGTCGTTTATCTGATCAGCGCGATTTTTCGACGCAATGGTTCCGGGTCGATGATGGTGGTGATATTCCAGAAGAACAAGAGTTGCATTGGCATCTGGAGTATTTACGAGAAAACCCCAGTACCGCGAAAGATTTGCTGCACGCGTTATTACCAGAAAAGGATACTTCACAAGGCAGTTGGAAGTGTAGTTACCGTCTTTTACAATCGGCGGATGTGATGCCGCTGGTATTTGACTATGCGTGGTTGATGAACGGGCAGTTTGCCTTTTACTTGGTCGATTCAGATGCTCATTATGAAAATAGTGTGGCTTCAACATTGCTCGTTCGTGCTCTGTTTCACGATTATCTTCGCAACTTAAAAAGCTTCAGTGCCGATCTGAAAGACCTTGCCGACATACTGGAAAAAGGTATTGAATGCTCAGAGTGTGCTAATCCAATCAACGCAGTATTCGGTATTGCGGATTTAAGCGAAGGTACACTCTCTATCCTGCCAGCTGGGCTCGACAGTCAATGGTCAAATGGCTACTTAACTCAACATATTGCTGCGGGTGTTAGCCTTGGGCAGAACTGTTTAAAAAACTTTATCACTAAAGATTTACCGATCAACTCAACTTGTCAGCTATCAACTAATCGCTTAGGTTCGAGTAGTTTCAAACTCAATATTTACCAAGGTGGCAGCAGTTAATAACCTTATCTTTAGTCGGTGTTTGCGGTGATTTGTTTGAGGTATAGTTCGCGTCTAGAACAACAATCACCCAATTCGTTTACGTTACATTAACTTTGTTTATGGTGCCAAAACGAACGGAGTCATCCAACACTAGAGAAGTTATGATGGAAGAGCAGAATTTTAAAGAACCTTACAACATTTTTTATTTTTTAGGCTTTATTGCCGTACTTTCGATCCCTACATTGCCAGCAATACTGACTTGGATCCGTGTGTTTAATGGTTATTCAACTTTCTGAGTTGGATAGTACGTTGGGAGTTCACCATCAATATTCGTCATTTTCTTCTTACGGTGGCTGGTGGGCTCTGCCTTCTGTTAGGCGTGATAGGCATATTCTTACCGCTACTCCCCACAACCCCTTTCATACTCCTTGCTAGCGCTTGCTTCTTACGAAGTAGCCCTCGTTTTCATGCTTGGTTGCATCAACATCAGACGCTAGGCCCAATACTGGATAATTGGCAGCAACATGGCGCTGTTTCGCGGCAAGTGAAACAACGGGGATGTTTGTGGATTATTCTAAGCTTTATTTTTTCCATCTGGGTTGTCCCACACTTTTGGCTCAAAATTATGTTGTTTACTATGCTTGTGGTCCTGATCACTTGGTTTATTCGACTTCCCACTCATGAGCAGGTTGCTAACCAACAAGAAAATCACTAGCATTATGGGGAAGTGTGCCCATTCTTCGAATGGGCGTTTGTTTTTTCAGCGGCTAAGATATTGTGGCTTATCTATGTTGCTGAGAGCTCACGCTCTATCATTCTGATACGTAAATGTATCGTGAGAAATGAAGAGCCAATCTAAGTAAATGTAAGTTATGACAACCGAAACTATCTCTTTGATCAAATCGAGCATTCAAAGCATCCCTAACTACCCAAAACCTGGCATTTTGTTTCGTGATGTAACTAGCCTGCTAGAGGATGCAAAAGCCTATCAAGCAACCATTGCTTTATTAGTCGAAAAATATAAAGACATGGGCTTTACCAAAGTTGTGGGTACAGAAGCGCGTGGTTTCCTATTTGGCGCGCCATTGGCTTTAGAGCTTGGTTTGGGGTTTGTACCTGTACGTAAGCCGGGTAAGTTACCACGCGAAACGTTAGCTCAATCTTACGAATTGGAATACGGTACTGACACATTAGAAATTCACGTTGATGCGATCAAACAAGGTGATAAAGTGCTGGTGGTGGATGATCTACTGGCAACGGGTGGTACGATTGAAGCGACGACTAAATTGATCCGCCAGCTTGGTGGTGAAGTTGAGCACGCGGCTTTTGTCATCAACCTGCCTGAAATTGGCGGAGACAAACGTTTACAAGGTTTGGGCCTGAACGTTTATAGTATTTGTGAATTTGAAGGTCACTAAGCTAATCAACTGGACGTACTCATGAGTTATCTTGCCTTAGCGCGAAAATGGCGACCAACAAAATTTAATGAGGTGGTGGGACAAGCACATGTCTTAACTGCACTAGAAAATGCGTTGGCCCAAAATAGATTGCACCATGCGTATTTATTCAGCGGTACACGTGGTGTCGGCAAGACGACGATTGGTCGCTTGTTTGCCAAGGGGTTAAACTGTGAAACCGGTATTACGGCCACACCTTGTGGCCAATGTGATACTTGCCGAGAGATTGACCAAGGCCGTTTTGTTGATCTTTTAGAAATAGATGCAGCATCACGAACCAAAGTCGAAGATACGCGCGAATTACTTGATAACGTGCAGTACAAGCCTGCTCGCGGTCGCTTCAAGGTGTACTTAATCGATGAAGTTCACATGCTGTCGCGCCACAGTTTTAACGCTTTGCTTAAAACGTTGGAAGAGCCGCCTGAGTATGTGAAATTCTTGCTCGCTACGACAGATCCGCAAAAGCTGCCGGTTACGATTTTATCGCGCTGCTTACAGTTTCATCTTAAGCCGATCAGTGTTGAAAATATCCACGATCAGCTTGAGCATGTTTTAGCGGCAGAGCAGATCCTTTGTGAAGCGAGAGCATTGAGAATGATCGCTCATGCTGCCGATGGCAGTATGCGTGATGCACTTAGCTTAACTGATCAAGCGATAGCACTAGGTAATAACCAGGTGATGGCCGATGTAGTCGCCCCAATGCTTGGCACGCTAGACACAGATCAAGCACTCCATTTACTGCAAGCCATTAGCAGTAAACAGCCTCAAACGGCGATGGATAGCGTTGCACATTTAGCACAAAATGGTGTGGATTGGGATGGATTACTACAGCAACTCGCGGCGCAGTTACACCGTATTGCGATGTATCAAGCGTTGCCAGCAACACTGGACAAAACCCAACCTGACTCAGAGAAAGTGCAACTGCTTAGCAAAGCACTGAGCCCACAAGATGTGCAGCTCTATTATCAAATTGCTTTAAAAGGACGTGAAGATTTAGCACTCTCGCCAACCGCTCGAACGGGGCTGGAAATGATTGTGCTACGTATGATGGCGTTTCGTCCTGCTTCGGTATCGTTGGTGAATACGTTCAGCACTGAAGTGAGTTCAGATGTCGCAGTGCCAAGCCACGGCACTCCTTCACTACAACCCGCATCAGCGGCAACGCCTCTAACTGAACCTAAGCAAACGTCGGCGGCTCCCGTATCGGACAGTCAGGTTAATGAGCCACAAAGGCATGAGGATACTCAGCCTGATTATGGCATCGTTCAAGATTACGATAACCGCTATGCGGATATGAATGATGACATGTCCAGTGCAATGGAATATGCCCCAGAATCGTATGAGCCTGCACCAGTTCCTCAACCATCGGCACCTTCTTCAGCTCCACGTCCCTCACCGATTGCAGGGCTGCGACACCAGTTGCGTTCACAGCGCCAAGGGGTTGCTCAGCCAGCAAAAGGAGTGAATGAAACAAAGAGCAACGGGACAAAAAAGCCTAATGCGGCATCGACTAAATCTGAATCTGTGCTTGAGCGTGTTGCCTCGCATGGAAAATCAGCTCGAGTGTCGCCTTTGTCAACATCCGCTCCTGAAGCTGTCCCAACTTTGGACAACGAGCCTTATCAGTGGCGTCCAACGCTGCAACCTGTGGTGGTTGAACAACAAAAAACAGAGCTGACACCGACACAAATTAAGCAAGCGCTAGAACATATTAAAACGCCAGAGATGGCAGAAAAGTTACTTGCAGAATCGATAGAACAAGATGAATGGGCAGCTCTGATCCACCAGCTCGATATTGCCAAGTTAGTGGAACAATTAGCACTTAATTCTGTCTACCACAAATCGGGCTCATCAATTGAGCTAGTGCTGCGGCCAAGTCAGGCCCATCTTAATACCGATAAAGCACAAAGCGAGTTGTTAGAAGCGCTCAATGAGACATTAGCTGAAGAGTGCCACCTTAGCGTGACAATTGGTGAGCAAGGTGAGACTCCATTGGAGCTTAGAGAGCGTCTTTACCAACTCAAATTAGAGCAAGCATTGAACAGCTTGGAGGCCGACCCTCACGTAATGTTCTTCAAGCGACGTTTTGATGCGGAACTTGATCGCGACAGTGTGCGGCCGATTTAATCAATTAAGCGAGTGTGGGGTTGAATCTATATGTTATGACCCCACCTTATGTGAAACACTCAATTCAACCAGAGAGATAAACATGTTTGGTAAAGGCGGTATGGGCAACCTAATGAAGCAAGCCCAACAAATGCAAGAGCGCATGCAAAAGCTACAAGAAGAAATTGCGAATATGGAAGTGGTTGGTGAGTCTGGTGCTGGTCTGGTAAAAGTGACCATTACTGGTAGCCACAGCGTACGCCGTGTAGAGATTGATGAAAGCTTGATGGAAGACGACAAAGAGATGCTAGAAGATCTGATTGCCGCCGCTTTCAATGATGCTGCGCGCCGCGTGGAAGAGACTCAAAAAGAAAAAATGGCTTCTGTCACTGGCGGTATGCAATTACCACCAGGTATGAAGATGCCGTTTTAACGAACGACCTTTTTAACAAACAGAATAGGTTACTAATGCGTACCAGTCATATGCTGGAGCATTTGATGGAGGCCTTACGTTGTCTGCCTGGGGTGGGTCCCAAGTCAGCACAGCGTATGGCCTTTCATTTGTTACAGCGCGATAGAAAAGGCGGCTTACAGCTCGCCGATGCTTTAAGCCAAGCCATGACAGAAATTGGACATTGCAGTGAATGTCGAACTTTCACTGAAGAAGAAACTTGTCATATTTGTAGCAACCCTAAGCGGCAGGATAACGGCCAACTCTGTGTAGTCGAAAGCCCTGCTGATATTGCGGCAATTGAAGCTACAGGCCAATATTCTGGACGTTATTTTGTTCTGATGGGGCACTTATCACCTTTAGATGGTATCGGCCCGAGTGATATTGGTTTAGATACGCTGGATTACCGTTTGCAACGTGGTGGCATTGCCGAAGTCATTCTTGCCACTAACCCAACCGTTGAAGGGGAAGCGACCGCGCACTACATTGCGGAATTATGTCGCGCCCATCAAGTCTCTGCGAGTCGTATTGCTCATGGTGTGCCTGTTGGCGGTGAGCTTGAGCTTGTTGATGGTACGACGCTATCACACTCTTTGCTTGGCAGACAAAAGCTGTAGCACCTTTCGAATCATTGCCCTAGCTGCTGGGGCAATTTTGAGTGGCGCCATCAATTAAGGTAAACAAAGCAGTGCCATCAAGTGATTTTTTCGAGTTCGGTAATGTTGCTCAAAGCTTCTTGGTTCGTGTTGCCACAGACCATCGGGCAAGGCTTAAATTCGTGGCATACTTTTGGACGTTCAAGCTTACCAAATAACTTGCACAAATTAGCGTCATTAAGTTGAATGCAACGTACACCTGCTGGCTTTCCTTGCTCCATACCCGGGATGGAGGAAGAAATACTAGGGGCGATACAACACGCACCACAACCAAGTCTGCATTCCATAATTGAGTACCAGTAAAAAGAAAAGGGTGACGATCCTAGCAGATGTGACCGAAGTGTACAGCAATAGCTTCCTAAATTAACCAGCCGTTTTTATCCTTGAACTTTGGTTGGTGTGGAGGTATAACACGCACCCCATTCGTTAAGTAAGATAGAGACTCATGAGCACACCATTCTGGCAAAATAAGAAATTAGAACAAATGACGGAATCGGAGTGGGAGTCGCTTTGTGATGGATGCGGTAAGTGCTGCTTACACAAGTTAATGGATGAAGATAGTGATGAGGTCTATTACACCAATGTCGCTTGCAGTTGGTTAAACAGCGATACCTGCTCATGCAAGGATTATCCAAACCGTTTCAATTCTGGTGAGGAGTGCTTAAAACTGACGCGTGATAAAATTGATGAATTTAACTGGTTGCCGGATACGTGCGCCTATCGTGTACTGTCAGAAGGCAAAACATTGCCGCAATGGCATCCTTTGATTACCGGCTCCAAAGAGGCGATGCACGCCGCGCAAGAAAGTGTTCGCAACAAAGTCGTTTATGAGATTGATGTTATCGACTGGGAGGACCACATCATCAATCATCCAAACCGCAATTAATATCCAATAGAAATCTAAAAAATTAGAGAAGCAGTAACAAACCTCCTACTGTTGCCGCGGCGGAAAAATATTTCCCTGCGGAATAGGAGCTATCATCTTCTTCTGGTTTTTTATCTGGATGATCTAATCCCAAAGCACCATGAGCAAATGATTCCACTTTGCCAGTCACAGTTTTCTCTTTGTTTTCTAACTTACTCTCTTTGTCGAGTTGTTGCAGCGCTGCGAGCAAGGCTTTGCCTTCATCAGACAAAGTGACGGTATTCTGCTCCACTTTGAGCGGGGCAGAGGGGGGGGATGCCGCTGTAGAATTTGCTTGAGCTTTAACTTGCTGGAGTGAATGCAGTTGCGCTGAGCTTGTCCCTACCGGTGTCATACTTCTCTCCTATAAATGCCATCAGTTAATGTATCGACAGATTTATGAAAAACTTGTGCAAAAAATTCGCAATTTGTATGAGGTATGTACAAGCAAAAAACGCGCCTACTTTATATGAAAAGAATAAGCAGGCCCGTTATTCACCGCTAATTAGTCGCAAGTGAGATCTGTATTGCGATTCTTTATCTGTTGATAGGCTTGCATGCGATGCTCTGCTTGAACATAGGCGGTGGGAATTGGCAGTACAGTGAGTTGGAAATCAGGATACGACGTCTGGGTATCCTCTACGGGCGTGATGATGGTAATCTTTAAATCAGGATTTCGACGAAGGATAGAATGCGCCGTGCCTAAACCCTGCTCGGTGTGGAACTTGCCTGCGATGTGCATCACCTGAGCTGTCGGGTGGTTTTGTAAATAATCCACCATGCTTTCTGCCATCGTTTCATCCCAAGTGAGCTGAGCTGCGTACTGTTTTTCAGTTTGCTCTTTTGAACCGTGGTGCATTGATTCCATGAACTTCGCTTTGTAGGGAGAGGCTGAGGTGTCAATTTGGTGTGCAACCTGAGCCCGCTCTACTGGCGTTAATTTATCAAGGTATTTGATTCCCACTTTGCCGATACAACGTACGAAAGGTTTAGGCGCATTAGCGGCAATGACATTCAACTGCTGTGATTTTGCAAATTCAACCAGTGGGCGGTAGTCACTTTGGTAGTTTGGCCACGCTCTGGTCTGAGAAATAAGGTATTGTTCGCCGATTTCTCCTGCTAGATAGCGGTTCAGTATCTCTTGTTCATCGCGTGAAAATTGTTCCATAGACAAGGCTACATGGGTGTTTTCGCGGCTGAGTTGTGCCAATAGCTCGGTTTGGAAGCGATGAATGGCTGGGTGTGTATGCCACTCACCGACTAAAATGATATCGGCATTTTTTATCTCATTCGGCAGCGAATTGAGATTCAATGGTTTGCCGCTAGGGGTAGATAATTGGTAGTCATAAAAGTGAGCAATGGGCTTCGGCTGGTGCGAAGCACAGCCAAAAAGTGGTAATAGTAGAGCCAGAGAAGTAACTAAGCGCATGAGTGTCTCCATTTTGAATTTGGCATATTAATGGAGACACTGTGGATTTGCAATATAATGAGAATTATTATCAACTAACTTTGCGGTAAACGCTGATCATAAAATCGGCCTCACAATTAAATTGCTCAGCTTGCTTTAATTGCGCTCTTAGCTCATCACTGGCCCGCCATGCAAACGGCGTCATCTGTAATAAATCAAAAGCATCGTTACCGCTTAATGCCATGGTGTAGTGCAGTTTTTGTTGCTCTACTAATGTAAACCCAGCTATCTCTTCTGCGGTTTCATCATGCAGTTGAACATTAGGATAGATCCCTTCTTTTAACTGATAGAGGTGCCTTGCCGCGGGTGTAACGGTAATCACCACTCCTTGGTTTTGAATGCAGCGGTAAAGCTCTTGCGCTTTACAGGGTGCGTAAATTCGTAATATACCGGCTAGGGAAGCATCGTCAAAGGGCAAGCGGTGGCTGGAGGCAACGACAAAGTTGACCATAGGGTAGCGCTTTGCTGCATAACGGACGGCGATTTTAGAGATATCTAACCCATAGGTGACCGATTGTATCGAGTGTTGTGCAAGCGTTTGAGCGACAAATTGGGTGTAGTAACCTTCGCCGCAGCCGATGTCTAAAAACTGATAAGAAGAATCTTGCAGATACTTACTGCACAACTGAGCGACCGTCTGACGCATCAGATCGTAATGTCCACCTTCAAGAAAACGGCGACGAGCTTGCATCATCTCTTTATTATCACCCGGATCTTTTGAGCGTTTATGATGTGCAGGCATCAAATTGACGTAGCCCTCTTTGGCTATATCAAATTGATGATTATTTTCACATTTCAATATTTGCTGCTGTTGCAACAGAGGTTGCTGGCAAAGGGGGCACAGATACGCCATGAAGATCTCGCTTGAAAAACAAAGGTGCCAGTTTAGCGTCTGCGGCTAGAAA
This sequence comes from Vibrio sp. V01_P9A10T6, assembly GCF_963877065.1. Lineage (NCBI taxonomy): Bacteria > Pseudomonadati > Pseudomonadota > Gammaproteobacteria > Vibrionales > Vibrionaceae > Vibrio > Vibrio sp. V01_P9A10T6. The sequence goes on along the minus strand of NZ_CAWNTB010000169.1, from coordinate 12,795 downwards.
TAAAAAGGACAGCGTGATTTCACTGTCCTCAGCATGAGTATGATGACGGAAAATTCGCCAAAAAAGCTTAGTTGGAAAAAACCGTCGTGACGAGCTGATGGCTTTCACCTGGTTGCAAGGTTTTTCCAGCGGATAAGCAAGGGGCATGCAGTGTAGATTCAACACACAGCATCGTTTGATAACCATCGTCAGGCATATCAGCCATTGATTGAGCGCCTTGAGCCCATGGGTTCCACAAGACGGCAGAGTTGTGTCCAGTATTTTCAACCACTAACGTGCGATTCAAAACAGGATCTTGGACCTGAATTTGTGCTTCAGGCGCGGTATAGACGCGATCAATCGTATCGGTGAGGATGAGTGTTGAACCACCTTGACACATTTTTGCATCTTGTAAGCTGTCTATATATTCAACGCCCATACCTGTAGTAGTGGTCTGGGTAATATTACCAACCTTGAGGTAGCTGTGCAGCGCTGCAGAAAACGTCCATGCTTTCTCATCCGTATTGGTCGTTTCTAAAGTGACTTTTAACTTGTCACCGATTTCAACATAAAGACGGGTTTTGAATTGAAATGGCCAAATAGCCAGTGTTTGGGGCGAATGGTCGAGCCCTAACACGATAATGACGCCCTGCTCGTTTTCTCTATGTTCAATCAATGCCCATTCACTGGTGCGTGCGAAACCATGGGCTGGTGCAGCAATACGGCCAAACCATGGCCAACAAACAGGGATCCCGCCTCTTAGAGCGGCTTTACCGTCAAAAATGGCCGTGTCACTCATCCAAATGAGCTCATCTTGTCCTTTAGGAGTGAATGAGATGACATGGCCGCCATGCAGTGTAATTCCGGCGGTCGCTTTGTCATGAATAACGCGAACAATTTTAACGCCCTCTTTCTCAACGATAGTGACGTTGTCAGAAAGATAAGTCAGGGTAGGGAGAGATTGCAGATCCATAAATTCGATACCTCATACCATTCCTACCGGATAAATAAGTGAGGAACGGCTCGGATTGTCTAACGCAGTCCCATTAATGAAAGGGACAGATACTAAAAAGGCGACACAATGGCCGCCTTTTTGTTCTCAACGAATTTCTTCGCTAAACACTACGATTATTTAGAAACGTGAGCGATTAGGTCTAGAACTTTGTTTGAGTAACCGATTTCGTTGTCGTACCAAGATACAACTTTAACGAATTTGTCAGTTAGTGCGATACCAGCTTTAGCATCGAATACAGATGTGTTGATCTCGCCGATGAAGTCTTGAGAAACAACTGCATCTTCAGTGTAACCTAGAACGCCAGCGAATTCGTTTTCAGAAGCGCGCTTCATTTCAGCACAGATTTCTGCGTAAGATGCTGGGTTTTGTAGGTTAACAGTTAGGTCAACTACAGAAACGTTCGCTGTAGGTACGCGGAAAGCCATACCAGTCAGTTTGCCGTTTAGTTCTGGGATTACAACGCCAACCGCTTTAGCTGCACCAGTTGAAGATGGGATGATGTTTTGAGAAGCACCACGACCACCACGCCAGTCTTTCGCAGAAGGACCATCTACAGTTTTTTGAGTCGCTGTAGTTGCGTGAACAGTAGTCATAAGACCAGACTCGATGCCCCACTTGTCGTTAAGAACTTTAGCGATAGGTGCTAGGCAGTTTGTAGTACAAGAAGCGTTAGAAACGATGTCTTGACCAGCGTAAGAAGCGTGGTTAACACCCATTACGAACATTGGAGTCGCGTCTTTTGAAGGACCAGTTAGAACAACTTTTTTCGCGCCAGCAGTGATGTGCTTACGAGCGGTTGCATCGTCTAGGAATAGACCTGTTGCTTCAGCAACCACGTCAACACCGATTGCATCCCATTTTAGATCTTCTGGGTTACGCTCAGCTGTTACACGTACAGTTTTGCCGTTTACAACTAGGTTGCCAGCTTCAACTTCAACAGTACCGTTGAAACGGCCATGAGTTGAGTCATACTTTAACATGTATGCCATATAATCTACGTCGATAAGGTCGTTAATACCTACAACTTCGATGTCGTTGCGCTCTTGCGCTGCACGGAATACGAAACGACCGATACGGCCAAAACCGTTAATACCTACTTTGATAGTCATTATAGTTGCTCCACAACTTAATTTCTGATTAAAGATAACTGGTAGTAAAATTACAGAATCCAGTAAATGTCTGCAACAGATAATCGGACTTAACTTGTTTAAAGTCAAAAAAAAGCGACGCTTTTTTTCACAATTAATCGTAAGTGATTAAATTTTAAACTTTATACCGCTTCTGTTTACTTTCAGTTGGCGTAAAATACTTTAGCCTTCTAAGGCAGTTAGAAATCACATACCTACCATTTCATGGTGAGAAAGTATGTGCTACAAAGAGTGGAGTATGCAAGTTTTTGGCATAAAAAGTACCAGTGCAATATTGAGAAGAAGGGAAGTTTTGTAAGTGAAATCGAAGATTGAGAATAATGTTAAGCCTGATGAATACTGGCGTGAAAGACTAACGGATGATGAGTTTTATGTTTGCCGTCAACGCGGTACAGAAGCCCCGTTTAGTGGCAAGTTATTACATAATCGTGACACAGGTGTGTACGCGTGTGCCTGTTGCAGCAGCCCGTTATTTGTCTCCAACAATAAGTATGATTCGGGGTGTGGTTGGCCAAGTTTTGATGCACCGATCAATGATACTGCAATCCGCTATCTTGAAGATTTAACGCATGGAATGATTCGAACTGAGATCCGTTGTGCGGTGTGTGATAGCCATCTAGGGCATGTTTTTCCTGATGGACCTCAAACAACAGGTGAACGATTTTGTGTCAATTCAGTGTCGTTAATTTTCAACAAAAAGTGAAAAAGCGGTGAACTTATCACCGCTCTTTGTTTTATGATTACATTTTGTTAGTTGGCAAAGTCGAGAGGAATGAGCTCTGGTTTAAACTGTCCATTTTTGATAGCGTCAACGATTTTTTCGGCGATATCGTCGAGTGCATCAAATTTTTCTTGATCAAACCCATACAGCAATTTGAGTTCTGTCTCTGAAGCAACTGGCACATTGAATGTTTTTCCTACCATCGCCCAAATGTAAGCTTTTTCTTTCTGTTTGAGAATTTGGTTGGTACTGGCAAGAGATTTGATAGCATCAAGGTTGATACTGCCTTTTGGGCTGAGTTCTAAGGTTCGATGGAGCAAATAGATTGCTTTTTCTCGATCCCGTTGAACATAAAAAGTAGCGAGAGCGTATTGCATTTCTGCTGTATCTAGCTCGGGTTTACCTTCACGTTGTAAGAATTTTCTTTGTGCACTTTTATCACCAATCTGACTCCAGAGAAAGTATAAGGTTTCCGCGGAGCTGGATGACTGAAGCTCTTTTTCAATCTGCTCTAAATCTTTCCCTGTATTGACGAGTGCTGAAAATCGACGTTGTTTCAGTTCCGTTTGATCAATCGCTTGAATTTGTGAAGCGAGCTCGAGACATTTTCGATAAGCTTGAACTAATCCGTATTCTTTAATCTTGTTGCTATCGCTTGGATTTTTAAGTACTTCAAATCGATGCCAGATGAGGTCCGTGCGTGGAACTCTACATTGCCCATCATTTATATTGAGCCTTTCACAGCGCAAATTAGGATTATCAGCACATAGCTTGTCGGTATCTCTGTTATTCTCAAAGCAGCCACTTATAAGAAGTGATAGGCTGAGAATCATGGGCACTTTTATCAAATTCATAATATTAGCTTGTGATCAAATACACTTATTTATTGGGCTTGTCTTGACTCAATATCATGGCAAGTTATGTTTGTGACGAATTCGTTAATTAAGGATAGACCATGGATGCCGATCAACTCATTAACGCCATCACCCCCGAAGCTTACAAGCGATTAATGCACGCTGTTGAAACGGGTAAGTGGCCCGAAGGTACACCACTTTCACAAACACAGCGAGATTCATGCATGCAAGCTGTGATGTTGTATCAATCTAAGCATAATGTAGAAGCGGACCATATGACAGTTGCCGCCGGTGGAGAAATCAGTTTTAAGTCAAAAAATGAGCTTAAAAAGCGCTTTCAAAACGGACAAGACGATATTGTTCGAGTCAATCCAAACCACGAATGAGTCTATTTGACTTGTACAGAATACAAAAATCCCCAATTCATTGAGTTGGGGATTTTGTTAATGAAGGGAAAATATATTGTGGGTGCTTAAAGCTATAAGCTCATTTCACCACGTAATACTTCCTGCATTTTCTGCTTCACTTCTTCATAAGAAAGATTCTGGCTCAGTAAATAGTGAAGCTTGGCTAAAGCGGCTTCGGGTGTCATGTCGTAGCCGCTGATCACGCCTGCTTCTGCAAGGGCACAGCCTGTCGCGTAACCACCCATGTTGACTTTACCTGCTAAGCATTGAGTTAAGTTCATGACGATGACGCCACGTTCTGAGGCTTCTTTTAAATGCGCTAATAGTTGCGCATTTTGAGGTGCATTTCCCACACCAAAAGTCAGCAAAATCATCGCGTTGACTGGCTGTAATAAGGTATTGCGGATCACTTCGTGAGAGATGCCAGGGTACATGGTAATCACACCGATCGGTTGTGGTGTAATGTTATGGACTCGGAAGGCTCCTTGCGGCTGTTCGCCAACTTTAACGTTACTGCTGATTTGAATATTGATCCCAGCTTCTAACAGCGGAGGAAGGTTCGGCGAGGTAAACGCATTAAAACCATCGGCGTGTGATTTGACACTGCGGTTACCCCGCATCAACTGATTATTGAAGAATAACGTCACTTCATTGATGGGGTAATTAGCGGCGATGTGCAACGCATTAAGTAAATTCGCTTGTCCGTCAGAGCGCAATTCGGCCAACGGAATTTGTGAGCCTGTCACAATGACGGGTTTACCCAAGTTTTCCAGCATGAAAGAGAGTGCCGATGCCGTGTAAGCCATGGTATCCGTACCATGTAAAATCACAAAGCCATCGTATTTATCATAATTATCTCGAATATCGTTGGCGATTTGTTGCCAATCTTCAGGTGTCATGTCCGAGGAGTCAATCAGAGGGTCATATTCATGAATGGTGAACTCAGGCATTTCAGGGCGCTGAAATTCAGGCATACTTGCGAGTTGTTTTTCCATGAAGCCCGCAATAGGGACATAACCATGGTCGGATTTTAGCATGCCGATAGTACCGCCAGTGTAGGCGATGTAGATATGTTTTCTTGCCATAGCTAGAAATCACTCGTGTAGGGGAACAGAGCGGGGGATTATAGCGTATTCACTTAATATAAAAAGGGGCGCTCAACACAAAGCGCCCCAATGGTTTTTAGTCATTACAGATTGATATTGCTACTGAACTTGGCAGTTTAGGCAGAACGCATATTGCCCTTTCGGATCATTAAAATGGTTGAGTAAGCTGGCATCTTGCACCCATTGTTTTGCTACAGGTTGCAGCGACGCTGGCACTAGTGTTGATACATCAAAACCGAAGCGAACTTGCACTTGATTCATGATGTCTTGCAAGAATTGCTCAGCGGGTGAAAGGGGTTCTTCTACCCAATAAATATTGTAGGTCTCTAATTTTGCCAGTTGTGCTGCGAGCTTAATGGCATCATCAAAGTCACCCATTTGGTCGACTAAACCATGATCCATCGCATCCTGTCCTGTCCATACGCGGCCTTGCGCGACCTGATCGACTTGTTCCAGTGAAAGGTCACGGTTCTCTCCCACCAAACTGATGAAACGCTGGTAACCATGGTTAATGCCCAGTTGCAGTGCGTCGGCCACGCCTTTTGTTAGCCCTGTGGTGACACCGACACCAGAAAAAGGTGAGGTTCCTACGCCATCGGTATAAACCCCTAATTTATTGAGTCCTTTTTCGAATGTGGTGATGACACTAAAAATACCAATTGAACCGGTTAACGTGGTTGGCTGCGCGATAATTTTATCCGCACTCATTGAAATCCAATAACCGCCAGACGCTGCAAGGCTCGACATTGAGACGACAACCGGCTTGCCTGCGTCTTTTAACGCTTGAATTTCATTACGAATAACTTCGGAGGCAAAGGCGCTGCCTCCTGGGCTGTCCACACGCAATACGACGGCTTTGACTTTATCATCGTTACGCGCTTGGCGAAGTAATGCGGCGGTGGTATCACCACCGACTGTGCCTCGTGGGTGATCTCCATCCATGATGGTACCACTAGCCACGATTACGGCTACATCGTCCATATCAGCGTTAAACTGTGGCCTGATGGTGGCTTGATATTCGTAGTAACCTACGGCGTTGTAGCTATCTTCTCCATTGCTGCCAAATGTTTCGGCGAGCGATAGGCGCATTTGTTGGCGAGTGGCCAATTCATCCACTAACCCTAATTTTAATGATAAAGCGGCGAGATCTCCCTCGGTCGCTTTTAATTGGGTCAGAAATTCATCCATTGATGGGTTTAACGTTTTCCCGTCAATCTTACGGTTGGTCGCTACGTCATCGACGTACGCTCCCCATAATTGTATTAACCAGCGAGAGGCGGACTCTTTTGCCGCGTCGGACATATCGTCACGAATAAATGGCTCAATGGCTGATTTATAAGTACCGACACGGAAAACGTGCGTATTAACGTCCAGCTTTTCCAGCAAAGTTTTGTAGTACATTGAATAGGCACTGTAGCCTTTCAGCATCACTGCGCCATCCGGTGCCAAATAGACTTTATCGGCGTAGCTTGCCAAATAATATTGGCTTTGATTATAGAAATCTCCCACCGCGTAGATGGGTTTGCCCGTGGCTTTAAATTCGTTCAACGCTTTAGCAATGTAACGTAGCTTAGTGAGGTTGGTTTCAGGCATTTCTCCGAGAGCGAGCACAATGCCTGTGATTTTCGCATCGTCTTTCGCATGGCGAATGGTTTCTACCACATCAAATAATACATTTTCTTTGGGTAAGTCTTTGCCAAAAAATGAACCAGTCATTGAATCCATCGGATTGATGTAGGAACTCTGTTCAACAATCGGTCCCGATAAGTTCATCACTAATGCGGACTCTTTTTCTATGGTAGGCAGGGGAGAATCGGTATGCACATACAAGAAATAAATCAGTGCAATACTGAGCAAAAAGAACAGGTTGGTTAGGGCTAAACGAATAAAGGTGATGATTTTCCAAAAACCTTTAAATATCAAACCGATAAATCGAAATAGTGATTTCATTGTTTCTCCACTGCGGCTATTCGCAAGCGTGTTTAAATGAATCAAGGGATTAACCTTGAGATATTAATGGCTTACATCCTACGTGATCTAGTATACCCAAACAACCGCAAGATTGATCGGTGTTACAAAAATGTAAACACTTGTTTGATTTTTTTTGTGGGCAATAATATTCTGGTCAGACCATAACGCATAATTATAAAAGTGAAGTCGCCATGTACCCACATCTGTTAGAGCCTTTGGATTTAGGATTTACTCAGTTACGCAACCGTGTCTTGATGGGATCAATGCACACGGGATTAGAAGAGCACAAGGAAGGGCTCCATAAGTTGGCCGCTTTTTATGAAGAGCGTGCAAAAGGTGGGGTTGGGCTGATTGTGACGGGTGGGTTTTCGCCTAATCTGCGCGGTCGACTTCACCCCTTCAGTGCCGAATTTAGCAAGGTAAAACATGCGCGTGCACACCAAGTGGTGACCGAGGCTGTGCATCGCCAAGGTGGAAAGATCGCCTTGCAACTTCTGCACGCAGGCCGATACGCAATGCACCCTTTTGCTCAAAGTGCTTCGGCGATTAAAGCGCCTATTGCGCGTTTTGCGCCGAGTGAAATGAGTGCTCGTCAGATCAAAAAAACCATTGATGCCTTTGCCAGTAGCGCTGAATTAGCTCACCTTGCAGGATACGATGGTGTGGAAGTGATGGGCTCGGAAGGGTATTTGATCAACCAATTTATCTGTAAACGCACTAACATGCGTTACGACGATTGGGGCGGTAGTTACGAAAATCGTATCCGTTTACCCATTGAGATAGTGAAAGCGATTCGCGCAGTGGTTGGTAAGGAGTTCATCATCATTTTCCGTCTTTCAATGCTGGATTTAGTCGAAGAGGGCAGCACTTTTGAAGAGGTTTTAATGCTCGCTAAGGCACTTGAACAAGCTGGCGTGACCATTATCAATACGGGCATCGGTTGGCATGAAGCGCGCGTTCCAACGATAGCGACTCAAGTACCACGTGCTGCTTTTACTTGGGTAACGGAAAAAATCCGCCCGCATCTCTCTGTACCCGTTGTGACCTGTAATCGTATCAACACTCCAGAAGAAGCAGAAAAAATATTAGCAACGGGTCAAGCGGATATGGTGTCGATGGCGCGTCCGTTTCTTGCCGATCCAGAATTTGTTGCCAAAGCCGAGCAAGGAAAAGCCGCGCTGATCAATACGTGTATCGGCTGTAACCAAGCCTGTTTAGATAACGTATTTAAAGGCAAACGGGCCAGTTGCCTCGTCAACCCGCGGGCCTGCTATGAAACGGAAATGGTTATTCGCCCTGCGGCTCAGCCGAAAAAAATGGCGGTGATTGGCGCAGGTCCGGCGGGGCTTGCTTGCGCGACTACCTTGGCTGAGCGTGGGCATCATGTTGATCTGTTTGAAAAAAATGATCGCATTGGTGGCCAGTTCCGTTTGGCGATGCAAATTCCCGGCAAAGAAGAGTTTAGAGAAACCATTCGCTACTTTGCAAATCGTATTGATCAAACCGGTGTGCATCTGCATTTAGATACTGACGTCAATTTTGAGATGCTCGAACCGTACGATGAAGTGGTGATGGCGTCGGGTGTCGAGCCGAGAAAAGTAAAAATTGATGGTATTGATAACCTAGAAAAGGTGGTGGATTACCAAACGCTGATCCGTGAAAAAACACCCGTTGGCGAAAAAGTCGCGATTGTTGGTGCTGGCGGAATTGGTGTCGACGTCGCCACTATGTTGACTGAGCCGACAGAGCATACGCTTGATGATTGGCTGCATGATTGGGGCATCGATAAAGAGATTGCTTATCCCGGAGGTTTGTACCCATTTCCCGATTGTATGAGTGAGAAAACGGTATGGCTATTGCAGCGTCGCAAAGGACGAGTAGGTAAAGGCCCCGGTAAGACCACAGGTTGGATCCATAAACGCACCTTAGAAAAGCGTGGAGTGAATCTACTGGGTGGTGTCGGTTATGAAAAAATTGCCGCTGACGGTTTACATATCACGCTTGACGGTAATCCTTTGCTGTTAGACGCCGATAAAATTGTGATTTGTGCCGGGCAAGAATCGGTACGTCCTTTTGAAGATAAATGGGCATCATTGGGTGAGAAGATGCATGTGATTGGTGGTGCCGATTATGCTGGTGAGCTTGATGCTGTGCGTGCGATTCGTCAGGGGGTAGAGCTGGCGATCAAGTTATAATCTGTGGTCCAAGCTAGGCGGTGGTGTTATCACTTGCAGTGATCAGCCAGCAATCGTAAAACAACAAAAGGCGCAAATCGCGCCTTTTGTCTTTGCTACGTCCGTGAAGAACAGTCTTCGCTTTGCTATAAAATGACCGTTTTGTTGCCATAAACAAAAACGTGATCGTTGATAACTTTGTTCAAGGCTTTACTCAGCACATTTTTCTCAACATCCCGTCCAGCTTGCGCCATGTTTTGCGCGCTGAATGTGTGATCAACCGGGATCACATCTTGCTTAATAATCGGGCCTTCATCTAAATCATTAGTGACAAAGTGCGCCGTCGCACCAATGATTTTCACACCGCGCTCGTACGCTTGCTGGTAAGGTTTTGCACCAATGAAGGCCGGTAAAAAACTGTGATGAATATTAATGATTTTGTGATGGTACTTATCGACAAAACCAGGAGTGAGTACCCGCATGTATTTGGCGAGGACCAAATAGTCGGCTTGGTATTGGTCCAGTACTGCCAACAATTTCTGCTCATGTTCCTCGCGGTTTAGTCCTTCGTGAGAAACATGGTGATAGGGGATATCAAACTTTTCGGTCAGATTTTGCAGCGTATCGTAATTGCCAATCACTGCAGCAATATCGACATTCAAGCTGCCATCATAATTCTTAATCAAAATATCGCCCAAGCAGTGTGCTTCTTTAGTCACCAAAATAACGATGCGTTTGCGCGAAGAATCAATCAATTTACGCTTTGCGTGTGCAGGCAAGGCTTGGTCAAGGTCGGCTAGAAGGGTGGTGTCGTTAAAGTAGCCTTCCAATTCAGTACGCATAAAAAAGTGACCACTAATGTTATCAACATACTCATTGTTATGAATAATATTGAGTTGATGTTTATAACAAATGTTCGTGATTTTAGAGATAAGTCCGGGCGCATCACTACAATGAGTGAGCAGTGTTTTTCTTTCCATTATTAATTACTTCCGTGCATGATTTTTTTCGTTCTAAAAACTAATTCGTGAGCGTGTGAACGGTGAGGCGCCCCGCAATATAAGGGCTATAATTAATCTATTATTAAGTTGGTTTCAATATATAAACGGGTTCACCGTTAGGCTTTTACTAATTTTCTTCCTCACAGAGTGTCTTAAGGCGGTATTTATGGATAGAGAACTCCTCGCACGAAAGCTGTATATGGAAAGAGTGAGTGCATTGATGGGAGACCATCAAATTGACGAAATCATTTTGGAAGACATGTGGGAGAACCGAGCGTCACCCGCCGAGGCGGCAAAAGCAATGACCCAAACGGAGAGTGGGTACGAAGGACCAGCTTGGTTATCTCGTTACCTCAATCGCAAATAGAACACACCTAACTGGCGCGGGTTGCACTTGGATTCGCGCCAGCTCATCAAACCTGACATAATGCCCCGCAACGAACACTTACCCCCACTTTTTGATGATTGCAAAAACCTTCTCTTCACAAGGCGCATTAGGTAAAGCCATTGCCGGTTTTCAAGCTCGACAAGCGCAAATTGACATGGCTGAAGCGGTCGCTAAGGCGATTTCCCAACAATCGCAATTAGTGGTTGAAGCAGGGACTGGTACAGGCAAAACCTTTGCGTATCTGGTGCCTGCGCTGCTCAGTGGTAAAAAAGTCATTATCAGTACGGGTTCTAAAAACCTACAAGAGCAGCTTTTTCATCGTGATTTACCCTTGATGATTGATGCGCTCGGTTTCTATGGCAATGTTGCGCTATTAAAAGGCCGAGCAAACTATCTGTGCCTTGATAGGCTAAGCCGCCAAATGGTGGAAAGCCACACCAACCAATCTGATCCACAGCTATTGACTCAATTAGTGAAAGTGCGTCGTTGGTCATCGGAAAGCAAAAGTGGTGATTTAGGCGAATGTGAAGAGTTGCCTGAAGACAGTGCAGTCATTCCAACCATCACCTCAACCAACGACAATTGCCTTGGCAAAGAGTGCCCAAGTTACGTCGACTGTTTTGTCTCTAAAGCGCGCAAAAAGGCGATGGATGCCGACGTTGTCGTGGTCAACCATCACCTTTTTCTAGCCGATCTGGCGATCAAAGAAACCGGGTTTGGTGAGTTGATCCCCGAAGCCGAGGTCTTTATCTTCGACGAAGCGCATCAGTTACCGGATATCGCCAGCCAATATTTTGGTCAATCAGTCTCCAGTCGCCAAGTTCAAGAGCTGGCGAAAGATATTGAAATCGGCTATCGCACTGAAGCAAAAGATATGCGCCAATTGCAGAAAGTGGGCGATAAACTGGTGCAATCAGCGATGGATTTACGCATTGTGTTGGGTGAACCCAGTTTTCGAGGCAACTGGCGTGAGGCGTTAGCTTCACCATCGATTTCACGAGAATTAGCGCGTTTGCGAGACAGCTTAGATTTTGCTATCGATGTGTTAAAACTCGCGTTAGGTCGCAGCCAGTTATTGGATACCGCATTTGAGCGCGCCAACTTAATTAAAGGACGAATTGATCGAGTGTGTGATGTCTCTATTACCGGTTATTCCTATTGGTATGACACCACGCCGCGTCATTTTAGTTTACACATCACCCCACTTTCGGTGGCCGATAAATTTCACGAACAGGTGCAACAAAAGCAGGGCGCATGGATTTTCACCTCCGCTACTTTGGCCGTAAACGACGATTTTAGCCATTTCACTCAGCGCTTAGGATTAAAGCCCCAAGCTCAGTTTTCATTACCAAGCCCGTTTGACTATCAGCAGCAGGCGCGGCTGTGTGTGCCACGCTATTTACCTGAACCCAATAGCCCAGGCCTTGCCGATAAATTGGTGCGTATTTTGTCGCCAGTGATTGAGCAAAACCAAGGCCGCTGCTTCTTTTTGTGTACTTCCCACAGCATGATGCGCGAGTTAGGTGAACGTTTTCGAGAAGTGTTAACCGTGCCAGTGCTGATGCAAGGGGAGACGAGTAAACAAAAAACGTTGGCCGAATTTATGGAATTAGGTAATGCCTTATTGGTCGCGACAGGGGCATTTTGGGAAGGGATAGATGTTAGAGGTGACGCATTAAGCTGTGTTATTATCGACAAACTTCCATTTACCGCACCGGATGATCCGTTGTTGAAAGCGCGAATTGAAGATTGCCGAATGCGCGGTGGAGATCCATTTGCGCAAGTACAACTACCCGATGCCGTCATCACCTTGAAACAAGGGGTCGGGCGTTTGATCCGCGATAAACATGACAAAGGTGTACTGATCATTTGTGATAACCGTTTAGTCACCCGTGACTACGGTGGGCTATTTCTTGCCAGTTTACCGCCCATTCCACGTACGCGGGATTTGGACAAAGTAAAAGATTTCTTAAGTCAAATTTCAGTCACGACACCCGTAACTATTAACAACAATTAGAGACAGTAATGAGC
>NZ_CAWNTB010000168.1:0-22347 GCF_963877065.1 Vibrio sp. V01_P9A10T6 | reverse complement strand
TCGCTACATCGAGAGAACAAGCACAAAGCGGAGTGTAGAATCCACGCATTAGAATAACCATTTATGCAATAAAGTGTATATTTAGATTGACTTCTCCACGTGGCTAAATCCAATATAAATAAGATTTATTTCTATATGGAAAAGATATGGAGTTTCGCTATCTCAAGTATTTTGTGGCGGTGGCACAAACTCGCCATTTCACACGAGCGGCTGAAGTGTTAGGTATTGCTCAACCACCGTTGAGCCAGCAGATAAAGAAATTGGAGCATGAGCTCGATACGCTGTTATTCAAGCGTTTACCACGTGGGGTAGAGCTGACCGAGGCTGGGCAAATGTTTTATGTTGATGCGGTCACCATCTTAAATGATGTGGATCGAGCGAAGGCGAAAGTAAAACAGCTGGCGCGTGGAGAAAAAAATGAAGTGCGGATGGGCTTTGCGACTTCGGTTGCGATGAATACCCAAATATTATCCCGAGTGCGGGAGATAAGGGACAGTTTTTCAAACGTGAATCTCACCGCGGTTGAGCAAGCGATGCCAGAGTTGGTTGAGCAGTTGAAAGCTAAGCAGTTGGATATAGCATTGGTGCGTTTACCTTGTTATGCCAGTGAGTCTTTAAAGCGGGTGGTTTTATTTGAAGAGCCTTTTGTCGCGGTGATCCCTTTAGGACATCCCTTGGCTGAAAAAGATCGCCTTACTTTAGTTCAGTTAAAAAATGAGCACGTTTTGTTGTTTCCTCGTGAAACGGGGCCAGCATTGCATGATGGTATGAAAGCGCTGTTTGACGATGTGGGCATCCGTGTCGATCAACGTTTTTCGGCTCCACAGTTGAGGTCTATGGTTGCAATGGCTCAAGCGGGATTTGGCGTAGCTGTTGTACCCCAATCACTGGCTGAACATATCGATGATTCTGCCGTGATCACTCCCATCGAGGAGATGCCTTTTAACAGCCAAATTGCGGTGCTTTGGGAAGCCAGTAACTTAAATAAGCATGTGCTTAAGGTGGTGAAGGCATTAAGTCACCCAAAATAACATCCCCAGCATGATGATACTGGGGATAAAGCGTGCCAAAGTGGTAAGGTTAATCACGCTTACTTAGCGAGTTGAATGCAAAAACTCCACTGCTTTATCGGGATAGTCCGTAAATAAACCATCCACTTTGACAGTGTTGTAGAACACATCGAGCATCCCATCAAAGCTGTCGGCATAAGGTGCAATGCGATCGGGCTCTGCGCGGAAAGTATAAGGGTGAACGACTAATCCGGCGGTTTTAGCGGCTTTCATCAATGGCTTGATGATGATGTTTTCTTTGGTTGAAGCGTCGTCAACCAACATAGGTTTCCACGGGCCAATGCCATCGGCGTAGGTGGCGACTTGCTTCATTCCGTTTGCTTCGAACATCCAATCATAGCTGTATGGCTGTGCTTGGTCGCCATCATAGATCATGGTCTCATTCCAATCGGTGTAGGCCATCAATTGAACCAGTTTGAGGTCCATGTTCATTGCTGGAAGCAGTTCATCATTAATGCGTTTTAGCTCGATAGGATCAAAACATTGCAAGTAAACGTTTGACTCTTGACTGTCGTAACCATATTCCTTCAACATTTTCAGTACCGCTTTACTGATGTCTTTCCCTTCATGGCGGTGGAACCAAGGCGCTTTGATTTCTGGATAAATACCAATATCGTAACCGAGCGTTTTGTTCAGCCCTTGGATCAGCTCGATCTCTTCCGCTAAGGTTGGGACGGTGAAGTCTGATTTCCAAAGAGGGAAACGGTTGGGGAAACCAGCGGTTTTATTGCCTTTGTCATCGATATTAAAACCTTCAGTTACGCGCAGGCTTTTGATCTCTGCCAGCGTAAAATCGATGGCGTAATAGCGGCCATCACCACGTGCGCGGTCAGGGAAACGCTCGGCAACGTCAGTGACGCGGTCAAGATAGTGATCGTGCAGAACCACCAATTGGTCATCCTTGGTCATCACGACATCTTGTTCAATAAAATCAGGCTTCATGCCGTAAGCAAGCGCTTTGGCTTCAAGGGTATGTTCAGGCAGATAACCGGAAGCGCCGCGATGGGCTATCACCAATGGTTCTGCTTGAACCCACGCCGAGCTGGCTAAAGTAGCCATGGAAAGTGCGAGTAGTGTCAGTTTCATATTGTTATCCTTAAAAATTCCCCCTGACGTTGCAGGGGGAGAGTTTTGATTCAAAGTGAACAGTGCGTAACGCAAATTCAACACATTTAGGTGTCAGATTTATGATGGCGTTGACGCTTTTTCTTCCGCAAGTCTGTCTTTTTCTTTATGGTGAGCACGCTCGCCAATGTAGGCATACAGCAGACAAAGGATAGAAATACCGCATGAAGCGACTAGGATCATAAAGCCGCCATCCCAACCAAAGTGGTCAACGGTGTAACCCAATACTGCATTTGCCGCTACTGCGCCGCCGAGATAACCAAATAAACCTGTTAAACCTGCTGCGGTACCTGCCGCTTTTTTCGGAGCCAGTTCCAGTGCGTATAAACCAATCAACATTACTGGGCCATAAATTAAGAAACCAATCGCAACAAGAGCCGCCATGTCGATACCTGGGTTACCAGCAGGGTTAAACCAGTAAATGAGTACCGCAAAAGTAACAAGAACCATGAATAAGATGCCCGCAGGTGCACGACGGCCTTTGAATACTTTGTCGGATATCCAACCACACAATAGCGTTCCCGGAATACCTGCCCACTCATACAAGAAGTACGCCCAAGAAGATTTATCAACGGTGAACTCTTTGGCTTCTTTCAAATAAACAGGAGCCCAGTCCAATACGCCATAACGAATGAGATACACAAAAGCGTTGGCAATAGCGATAGACCACAGCAATTTGTTAGAGAAAACGTACTTAAAGAAGATTTCCTTCGCGGTCATCTCATTCTCATGAGATTTATCGTAGTCGTCTGGGTAGTCATCTTTATACTCTTCAATCGGTGGTAAACCACAAGATTGCGGCGTATCGCGCAGTGTCATCCAAATGAAAATGGCAACTAAGGTCGCAAAAAAGGCAGGAACGTAAAATGCGGCGCGCCAATCATCGTTAAATGCCCAAAGACCAAACAAGAAAAGAGGACCAATTAAGCCACCGCCGACGTTGTGGGCTACGTTCCATACAGAAACAATTTCCCCACGTTCTTTACGTGACCACCAGTGAACCATGGTACGGCCACACGCAGGCCAGCCCATACCTTGGAACCAACCGTTTAAGAACAGCAAAATAAACATCGCAGTAATGCTGCCTGTTGCCCACGGCATAAAACCGAAACAGAACATCACTAACGCAGACATTAAAAGGCCTGCACTTAAGAAGTAGCGTGGGTTAGAGCGGTCAGAAACACTCCCCATTAAAAATTTAGATAGGCCATAAGCAATCGATACGGCGGCAAGAGCTACCCCGAGATCACCGCGGCTAAAACCTTGGTCAATCAAATAAGGCATCGCCAAACTAAAGTTCTTACGAACAAGGTAGTAGCCTGCGTAGCCGAAGAAAATACTGATGAATAACTGCCAGCGCAAGCGGCTATAAGTGCTATCGAGCCGCTCAGTAGCGAGCCTCTCGATATGCGCTTGGGGTTTAAAGATACCAAACATAGTTGACCTCATTAATGTAGTGCGATGGTTCTAAAGCTCGAACGATAAAAAATGTTTCATTCGAAAGAGAACGGCATTGTCGTGTGCAACTGAATGTATTTCTGTGACAAATGTTACAAGGGAATTAATTTGCGCATAAAAACAAATGATTAGTTTTCATTTTTTCATGGTTAGTGCCATTAAATTGAGATGTAATTGTTTTCACTTTTGTTCGCGAGATGTTTGTTTTTGGTTGTTTTGTCGTCAATTAAATCGCAGATAAGGAAAGTTGGCAAAAATTGTTAAACCATGAAGTCACTCGAAACTCACTGTGAGTTCAATGATTCATATCCTTTTTGATTGGAAAGAGAGTGGCAAAATAAGCAAATAGTCCAGTATTCATACCCAGATTTGACACTGTCTATTGATAATTCTTGCTAGCTTTGATTGGCAATTCATGTGTTACAGAGTGTCGTTCTGTGGCATTGATGCTAATAATACAAAAAGGAAGAATGATGAATAATTTTAATAAAGTCAGTGTATTGGGTTTGCTTTCATTGAGCGGATTGCTTTCTGCTCATGCACAAGCTCATGGTTGGGTTGAATTTCCGAGCGCGCGGCAAAATACCTGTTACCTAGATGGTGGTTTCTGGAGTAATACGATCCCTAATGCAGCATGCCAAGCGGCTTTTGATCAGTCTGGAGCTTATCCTTTTGTACAACGCAATGAAGTGGCGGCCAATGTGGCAAATTATCGTGACATGGCTCATGTTCAAGCTGTTGTTCGCGACGGCTTGTTGTGCTCCGCAGGTAGCAACGCGAAAGCAGGGTTAGATGTTGCTTCACCTCATTGGCAAAAAACGGCCGTGAATTTAGACGCTAATCAACAAATCGAATTAGTCTTTAATGCTACCGCGCCACATAACCCCTCTTATTGGGAGTTTTATCTCTCTAAACCGACTTATACCGGTGAGGCCCCATTAACTTGGGATGATCTGGATCTTATTGATACCAAAGGTAATATCACCGTGGGGACGGATAAAAAATATCGCATAAAGATTACCCTGCCTGCCGATAGAAGTGGTGATGCAGTGCTTTATACCCGCTGGCAACGTATTGATGCCGCGGGCGAAGGTTTTTATAACTGCAGTGATATTAGTTTTAGCGGTGGTGGATCAAACCCAACGGATCCGACAGACCCATCAGAACCTGCGCAGAATCTCAGCGATCTTGGTGGTTATCTTTCACAAGGTTTTGGTCCTGTTGAATCTGGCGATACGGTTCGTTTGCGTACCTTCGATGCCAATGGCAATGAAACGACCGATATCAGCTTAGCGATTTCAGCCAATAATACAGCAACGTGGCCAGCGGAAATGGCAGGTCAGTTTAACCAAGTAAAAAAAGGGGAGTGGTTTATTGGTATTTGGCACCAAGAAATGAATCACTATATGTACGATAGCCAGAATGTGTATGCTAACCGTGTGTTTGCTCCAAACGCGACTTACAGTTATCAGCTTTCTTTGCTAAAAGAGGAAACGCCACAGCCACCTGCTCCCGATAATGCTTGGAATGCGACTAAAATTTATACGTCCGGTGATGTCGTTATGCACAATCAGCAAACTTGGACCGCGCAGTGGTGGACAAAAAATGAAGAGCCCGGAACTACGGGTGAATGGGGCGTATGGCGATAGTATTAAATAGCTATAGTATCGAGTAGTAAAAAGAGGCCATGGCCTCTTTTTACTCTCTAACTCTGGTTTAGTAATGAACCCTAGTTTAATAATGGCTTATGAGATGAGGTTATTCACACAATTTGCCTTGTTTTGCTGGTTGGGTTAACAAGTAATCACCTTCTAAACTGCGATAGATTATCGCATTCCAAATGCTGCCATCATCCATTTCAAACTCAATGGCATAATTCACCCCGTTAACCACTTGTGAGCGGACATCGATAATGTCTTTTAATTGTGCATTGCTCTCCATTTGTGCTAAAGCGCTCTTCAACGCTTCTTTAGCTTCGTCGGTAATTTCTGTCGCTTGCCAACCTCCCGGCATCAACTCGCTTGCACAGATGGGCGACGGTACGGCATCTGTTTCCGCCACCACGGCGGTGGGCTCTAGAGCCTTAGCACTTTCTGTTTGCGTTTGTTGATCACACCCCGCTAACGCGAGTAAACCAAATAGAGGTAAAAGAAATCGTTTCATTGAGTTGTCCTTTGTTTTTAGAAAAGCAGAAAGGGTTAATCTGAGGAGTTCATATTAACAATTGTGGTGTGAGGAGTCCGTCAAGCTCTGTTAGGTGCGTGATAAATTATGATGATATTTTCTGACAATAAAACGCTATTACTATTTCTTACCAATATTGTCAGTTTTTAACCATAAATAACAAAGCCATTTCAACGTTAGGCTAGGTGTGATGCACATAAAAAACGCATTACATGACTGTGTGTTTTTATGCCTAGAAAAGTGATCAAGGTTGCAGAGTTGTAAGCTGATCGGCGATAAATTTTACAAATTGATTTCCATCAAAAAAGTGTGGTTTTTATGTGCTACTGTGCGCGCAAATAAAAACTATTACCCCGCCCTACAAAAAGGAAATCACAATGAAAAAAACACTTTGCGGCCTTGCCGTGCTTTCTGCTCTTGTTTCTACGAATGTTTTTGCCCACAAAGAAGGTGACTTTATTGTGCGTGCCGGTCTTGCCGCTGTGGTGCCCAATGATAGCAGCGATGGTATTTTAGGCTCAAATGAAGAGCTTGCTGTGGACTCAAACGTTCAGCTTGGCTTAACAATAGGCTATATGATCACCGACAATATTAGCTTTGAAGTGTTAGCGGCTACACCTTTTAGCCATACTATTTCAACCAATCTTTTGAACTTAGGTGACATTGCTGAAACAAAACATCTACCGCCAACTTTTATGTTGCAATACTACTTTGGTGAAGCGTCATCGAAATTCCGTCCTTATGTTGGAGCGGGCATTAACTACACCATGTTCTTCGATGAAGGTTTTAACAGTACGGGAAGTGGTGCAACCTTAACGGATCTCAAACTCAAAGATTCTTGGGGTTTAGCGGCCAATGCTGGTTTTGATTATATGCTCAACGAACAGTGGTTTTTGAATGCATCAGTTTGGTATGCCGATATTGAAACTGAAGCGACTTATAAGTTTGGCGGCATTGAGCAAAAAACCGATGTGACCATTGATCCTTGGGTATTTATGATAGGCGCTGGTTATAAGTTTTAGTGGTAGCAAGGTGATTAATAGAAGGCAGCGAGCGCTGCCTTTTTCAATTTCAAGCAAAAATTATATTGATAGTTATGTGCACTATTAAATGTACATATAATTATCATTTATGTTTATCTTGTTGATATTAAATTTAATTATTATAAGAATTCTTCGAGTTATTTTGGCTATTGTCTTTTTTGTGACCATTTTATTTGACGCTCGTTTTGCACTATTTTTCCGTGCTACTGGCGATGTTGGTTTTCTTGATCCATTTTCAATGAGCGAATCATTCGCAGTCACGTCGCTGGTGGTTGATTGGATGTAAGTCGTCAGCGGATGCTAATAATAACTCTCTAGGATTGAGAAATGAAAAAAGTACAACGTCAAATGAAGTGGCTATTCCTCGCAGCCTCTATCAGCGCAGCACTACCAGTATCAGCCGCGAAAATGGTGCAGGTTGATGATCCAAGTCTACTAGAACAAGCTTTATCCATGCAGGCTCGCAGTATTGTGCCAACACAAAATGGCTTTCAGGTGGTAAAAAGCGTCACTCTACCTAATGGTAAAGTCAAAGTCCGTTACCAGCAGATGTACCATGGTTTACCGGTCTTTAATACGTCAGTCGTAGCAACGCAAACTGAGAAAGGTATCGGCCAAGTTTACGGCATGATGGCGCAGCAAATTGATTCTGATGTGGTAAGTACTTCACCACAAGTTGAACAAAAGCAGGCGGTTAGTATTGCACTTACGCATTACCAACAACAAAACCCATCACTGACGAGTGCGGATCTTGTTACAGAAAACGAGCGTGCTCAATTGATGGTGCGTTTGGACGAAAACCAAATAGCTCAAATGGTTTATTTAGTCGACTTCTTTGTTGCAACCAATGAGCCTGCACGGCCATTTTTCTTTATTGATGCGAACTCTGGTGACGTATTACAAACTTGGGAAGGGTTAAACCATGCAGAGGCGACGGGTACTGGACCTGGTGGAAATCAGAAGACAGGTTTTTATCAGTACGGAACAGATTTCCCAGGGTTAGTGATAAATAAAGTAGGCAACACCTGTAGCATGGTGAATAGCGCTGTAAAAACCGTGGATATGAAGCATGCGACATCGGGTGGTTCAACGTTCAGCTATTCATGTACCGACGCGAGTAATTACAACGATTACAAAGCGATTAATGGCGCTTATTCACCACTTAATGATGCACACTACTTTGGTAAAGTGGTGTTCGATATGTACAAAGATTGGATGAACACCACTCCATTAACCTTCCAGCTAACTATGCGTGTGCATTATGATAGCAACTATGAAAACGCCTTCTGGAACGGATCGTCCATGACCTTTGGTGATGGCCAAAATACATTTTATCCATTAGTGGATATCAACGTCAGCGCGCATGAAGTGAGCCACGGCTTTACCGAGCAGAACTCAGGGCTTGTTTACCAAAATATGTCTGGTGGTATCAATGAAGCGTTCTCTGATATTGCTGGGGAAGCAGCTGAATTTTATATGAAAGGTAGCGTTGACTGGGTGGTCGGGAGCGACATTTTCAAATCTTCCGGTGGCTTACGTTATTTTGATCAACCGTCAAAAGACGGCCGTTCTATCGATCACGCTTCTCAATACTACAATGGATTAAATGTTCACTATTCAAGTGGTGTGTTTAATCGCGCGTATTATTTGCTAGCCAACAAAGCCAATTGGTCGGTTCGTAAAGGTTTTGAAGTGTTCACCGTCGCTAACCAGTTATATTGGACAGCAAACAGTACCTTTGACCAAGGTGGATGTGGCGTCGCAAAAGCGGCACAAGACTTAGGTTATAACAAAGCGGATGTGGTTGATGCCTTTAACCAAGTGGGCGTAAATGCTAGCTGTGGCGTAGTGCCTCCAACGGAGAATGTGCTAGAAAAAGGCAAACCAGTAATAGGGTTACAAGGTACGCGAAGCTCCGAAGCCTTCTATACCTTTACGGTCGCAAGCTCAACCAGCGCTAAAGTTTCGATCAGTTTGGGCTCAGGTGATGCTGATTTGTATGTCAAAGCCGGCAGCAAACCAACCACTTCTTCGTGGGATTGTCGCCCTTACAAATCGGGCAACAATGAACAGTGCACAATTTCTGCAACACCAGGAACCACCTACCATGTGATGCTCAAAGGCTATAGTAACTACAGTGGTGTAACCCTGCGGTTAGATTAATCACTCTACTTTATTTGACTTTCAAGTAGTTAAGGTTATAAAGGGGCAGATCTTCGCCCCTTTTACTCGTTTGGTCATTCCACAATCACGGCCGTTCCACTGACTGATACCATCAGCATACCGTTGGTCTTTCCAAATGTTTCATAATCAAGGTCAACACCGATAACTGCATTTGCGCCTAATTCTTTAGCTCGAGCCTCCAACTCTTCTAGTGCAATCATCCTTGCTTTTTGTAGTTCCTGTTCATAGGTGGCAGATCGTCCACCGACAATATCGCGTATTCCTGCGAAAATATCTTTAAAAATATTGGCACCTAAAATAGCTTCGCCTGCAATTATGCCGCAGTAACGTACGATTTTTTTTCCTTCAATTGTCGGAGTGGTGGTGATGTACATAAAATGTCTCTCCTAGAGATAGGTGTGAATATCGCTCGATGCATGATTGGCTATTTCCAATCTAAAATCCAGAGATTACTATGGGTGAACTTTATGTAAACACAACTCTGGTTGGTGTAATGAAAGTACAACGAAAATTTGATCTCAACCTACTAAGAGTTTTTATTTCAGCCTATCAGACGGAGTCGGTAACCAAAGCGGCCGAGCAATTAGATTTAACTCAATCCGCTGTGAGCAACGCTTTAGCTCGTCTAAAAGAGCAGGTAGGAGGCGATCTCTTTATCCGAACAGGAAGAGGGATTAAACCGACACGTTTTGCTCAAGATTTGTATCAAAGTATCCAATCCCCATTAATGGAAGTGGAATCAATGCTGCAAGGCATCAACCAGTTTGATCCTAAAACATCGACTCGCCGATTTTTAGTCTATTGCCATGAGGCACAAATTCATGTGTTGCGGCAACGATTGGATCAGTCATTGATAGACATGAGTATTGATGTGGTATTGATGGAGCCGCCATCTAATGAAGAGCGTTTGTATGAAGAACTGCAGCTAGAAAAAGTCGATTTAGTGATCGATGTCGAAGCGCCTCAGAGTAAAGTATTTCGATCAACTCTCCTAAAAGAAGATCATTTGTGCTGTGTTGTTCGTAAAGGTCATTCTCGGTTATTCAAGCAAGCTTTAAGCAAGGTCGAATACTTACAAGAAAAACATGTATTGTTGAAAATGCGTCGTTCACAGCTCCCTTTTCTCGATTGGTTTGTGAAAGAAGTGGTGCCTGTGCGGCAGGTATACAGTCAACATTCGTCGTTAATTGGTATGTTAGCGGCTGTCTCTTATAGTGATGCAGTTGCGGTTGTGCCGGTGACGTTTGCACAGCAGTACCAGCACGTCTTTCAATTGAACATTCTTCCGTTTCCCTTTGAAGACCAACTTCTTCACTCACATATGGTTTGGTTGAGTAAAATGAATTTGAATCCAGCTAACCAGTGGTTGAGGCATTTAATTTCCGCACTATCACAATAAAAAAAGCAGCCGAGATTAGGCTGCTTTATCATATTAAGCGTAATTTAAATCAAGGTGTTACAATGCCGAAATTGCTGTCGAACGTGTCAAGGATACTAATAAATTTGTCAAATTTCGTCTGGTCTGAGATGGTGAATTTACCACCTTTTACCGCGTCTGGTAACGATGTTTGGCCGGTTAGTAATTGCACAAAGGTTTCACGTGAGAAGTGTAACGTGATGTCGGCTTGGTCAAATTGGCGATTTTGATAAGTTTTCAATACTGCGTTTGATAGCTTCAATGCATATTGACCATTTGGCGTTTGATCATCATCTTTTACCTTGATATTGATCGTCATATTCATGTCACTAGCAAGATCTGGTTTTACACGAACCGCTAATGATTCTAGTACAGAATATACAGGCATATTGGCAACAATCGCTGTTGCGTCTGGAGTCGGCGCTGGAGTGAAGCCTTGACGCAACTCTTTAGCTCCGATCAAGTAGTAATTACGCCAAGGGCCGGATTCGGCTTGGTAGCCCAGTTGTTCCATGGCATCCGCTTCTAAGTAGCGAGCATCTATATTTTCTGGGTTTGAAAATGTCACGTTGTTTAGCAAAGTGGCAGCCCAGCGGTACTCGCCATTTTTAATCGCTTGTTTAGCGATTTCGATAACCTTATCTTCGCCACCAATGGCTTCAACGTATTTCGCACCTTGTTCTGATGGTGTGAGTGGATTTAAGTTAGCTGGGTTACCGTCCCACCATGCACCGAAATAAAAGTCATAAGTGGCGCGAGCGTTGTGCGACACCGTGCCATAATAGCCACGGTTATACCATGCTTTATCAAGTGATTCTGGCAGAGCGATGGACGCTGAAATTTCGTTAGGTGTGTAACCTTGGTTGGCTAAACGTAGCGTTTGATCGTGAACAAATTTGTACATGTCGCGTGTTTTTTCAAGCTGCTCGGTGATGTTGTTCGTTCCCCAAGTCGGCCAGTGGTGAGAACCAATCATCACATCAGACTTAGCTGCAAACATTTCTAACGACTCATCTACATAAGCCGCCCATGCATTGGCGTCACGAGTTCGCGCGCCGCGTAATGTAGAGATGTTATGAATGGTATGGGTCATCACTTCAGATGCCATTAAGACGCGGTGTTTAGGGAAGTAGAATATAAACTCTGAAGGTGCTTCGGAACCATTTGCCATTTGGAATTCGACTTCAACACCATCAATTTGATGAATTTCACCCGTATCCAAAACTTCCATAGTTTGCTCTACAATGCCTGGTTTACCAGTTGACGTTGTTTTACCCAATCCCCCATCAACTTTACCAGTAGGACCGGCTTCGACCATATTGCCATACATGTAGCTAGCACGGCGGCTCATGGCATTACCCGCTAGCACATTTTCTGAAATTGAATGTTCAAAGAAATCTTTTGGAGCAATAACGGGAACCTTACCGCTTTCAATATCTTTCTTATTCGTGACTCCCCAAATGCCGCCAAAGTGGTCTATATGAGAATGAGTAAATACCACCGCTGAAACTGGTGCATCTTCAACGTGTTGACGTAACAGCTCAATCCCCGCTTTAGCGGTTTCTTCCGACAGCAGAGGGTCTATTACTATCCAACCGTGCTCACCGCGGACAAAGGTCATCACAGACAAATCAAAGCCACGGATTTGGTATATATCCTCTTTAACCTTGAATAAACCATGCTGATTATTGAGTTTAGCCATGCGTTGTAAAGAAGGGTTAATAGTATCAATGTTGTGGTCGGTATTGACAAAATCGAACTTAGTAAAATCCCATACAACATTGCCGTTTTTGTCTTTAATCGTACTTTCTGGCCATGTCGCAATGAAGCCGCGAGTCGCATCTTCAAAATCACGGGTATTGGCAAAGTCCAGGTAGTTTGCTAATTGGGCATTTTTTTCGACAGTAAATTCACTTGCTGATTTAACGTTAGGGCTAGGCACAGTTAATGATAATGAGCTAGTTGATTGTATGTTTGCTCCTGCAGTAGCCAGTGTACTTATTATGGTAAAGGATAGCGGGAGGAGTCGTAGATTCATGATGGCCTCTCTATAGTTAATGTAATATCGGTGCAGAGTCATCATAGTGAAAAACGAGGTATTAAATCATTATAGGAAGCTACTGATCTAATATTTACATTATAAATATCATGGGTCGTTTGGGCTTCGACAAATTCGCCTTGTCTTAAGCATCGAAACACCGATTTGTTGTTATGGCTTGCTATCGATATAACCACAGCACTTTTGTTATATGTAGTGTGAAAATGTCGTTAGATAAATTGATGGACGCAATTGCCGATCAAGGTTGGTACATATGGGATGACTTTTTAACACCAGAGCAAACCAAAAACCTACGAGCATGTACGCCACCGCAGTTACAAGTGGCGCGAATTGGCAGGCACGATGCCTTGCAATTAGAGGTTGAAATACGCAACGATAAAATCCAGTGGATTGAAAACAGCATGGGCCTGCCTGTGCAAGACTATTTGCAACGTATGGAGCAAATTCGCCAAGAGGTTAACCGCCACTTTTTTCTTGGGCTATTTGAATATGAAGCTCATTTTGCCAAATATGAAATAGGAGCATTCTACCAAAAACACCTCGACGCCTTTACAGGCAACGCCAGCCGCAAACTGACGACGGTATTTTATATGAATGATCGGTGGTGTGGTGCTGATGCAGGTGAGTTGGTTATTTACGATGTTGAAGATCAGTATCTCGCGACGGTTGCGCCGATAGCGGGGCGTTTACTGGTCTTTTTATCCGAACGTTTTCCGCATGAAGTACAACCTACCAATGCTGAGCGTTTCAGCATCGCTGGGTGGTTTCGCATTAATGGCGTGACAGGCAACAAGCTCGATATTGCCAGTTAACGCAAAAAAGCTAATAAGTAAGCGTGGCTTGTGTGTTGCCACGCTCTTTTATCAGTCAAATTTGATCAGGGTAAAATGAGGATGTGAGCTTAATGCCTCCATCATCAATAAGGCATTGGTTTCAATTAAGTGTTCACTTTGCTCATTTTTCAACACAATGCACTCTTGTTGGTGTTCATTGCGCAGAGTGTCCATCGCGGTACCTGAATAGGTAAGACCATTTTTTAAGGTGAGCTTGACGGGCAAATGAAACAAACACGCGAGCTCAATGTAATCATATTGACTGCAAGTGACCATTATTCACTCCTATGACGTTACGCGGGCTTATTAAGATACGCGTTTTGCAAAATGTACATGCGCTTTACGTCACGATATTGGCCATTAATAAAGAATTCTTCAACTAAGTGCCCTTCCTCAACAAAGCCGGCTTTTTGGTATAAATGGATGGCTTTTTCGTTTTCCGTCGACACATGCAGGTAGATTTTGTGTAGGTTCAAAATGGTGAAAGAGTAGTCTAAGGCTTTGTTGATCAAGGTTTGTGCAAACCCTTTTCCTTGGTGCTCTGGCGTGATGATGATCTGAAACTCGCCACTGCGGTGAATGTAATCAATTTCAATTAATTCAACGAGACCGATCAGTTCCTTATCTCGGTTCTCAACCACAAACCGACGCTCGGCGTTATCGTGAATGTGCTTGTTGTACAGCTCTTCCAGCTCATCAAAAGATTCATAAGGCTCTTCAAACCAGTAAGACATAATGTTGCGGTTGTTATTGAGATCATGGATAAAGCGTAAGTCACCGCGCTCTAACGCTCTTAATGATAATTGATTATTCATAGCAAACCTTCATTGAACTAAGGCATTCATCTTATGCCGACTTTGTTGCAATACAAGTGGTTAGTCAGCAATTTTTTAAAATGTGTACGCTTACGTCTTGTGATCTGATGCCGCGAGATGAATCAGTTCGGTCAGCTTGTTGATGCTTTCCTGCCATGCCATGTTGTCTTCAAAGTTCGCTACACTGAAACGGATACAGTGTTGGAATTGCCCCTGCGTTGCAAAAAGATGCCCCGGCAGGAGGCTGATTTTGTTTTGCAGGCCACGTTGATAAAGCTCAAAACTATCGATGAATGGCGGAAGTGTCAGCCAGCATAAAAATGAACCTTCAGGTCGGCTTAATTGAAACTGCCCTTGCAGCGACGGGTAGTGATTGAGCGAAGTGGTGAGCAATTTGGCAAAGCGCTGCTGATTCAGTTGGTAAGTGCGGCGCATTTTGGCTAGATGTTGACGGTACTTACCACTTTCGAGAAATTCCGCTACGGCTGATTGGATTAAATTCAAGCTGCCCATATTCTCGCTGAGCAATATCTTTTCTATTTGCGCTTGATACTTTCCAGCGATGATCCAACCGATCCTCAGCCGTGAATCCAAGGTTTTGGAGAGCGAATTGATGTAAATAACGCGGCCTTTGCCATCCAGCATCTTCAAGCAAGGTATCGGCTTTTGAAAATACAGGCCACCAAACACATCATCTTCAATAATTGGTGTATCACCACTGACAGCCAAAAGCTGTTTACGTTTTTCCAGAGGCATTTGTGAACCGGTTGGGTTGTTAAAATTAGGCGTGACGAGAATCGCCTTAATCGGCCATTGAGATAGCGCTTTTTCAAGAGCGCTGATGTTGATGCCTTCGACACTATGGCTGGGGATCTCCACCACTTTTAAGCCTAATGATTCAAGCAACAGCAGCGTGCCAAAATAACAAGGTGACTCAACGGCCACAATGTCTTCGCGCTTGGTTAATGCACGAAATGCGAGGCTGATGGCCTGCTGACCACCATGCGTAATGGCGATTTCTTGTGCTTTGATTTGTAGGCCCAAATCTTGCGATATTTTTAGCAGTTGTTTGACCAAATGGCTATTACCTGGCGGTAGCTGATAGTGGCTAGGAATGTGCGTTTGCTGGCGGCTGTGGCGGCCAATTTCTGCATACAAACTACGAATCGCGGCGCTTTGCGTATTAGGATGCGCTGAACCTGCGGGCATGTGATGTTTCACTGTGGGTTGAACCAAAATTGATTTAGATAAAGAGAGCAGGTCAATGCTATTGGGTTGTGGCAGCGGAATCTCCAAAGGGGTTACAGCACCTTGGACTCGATAGCCTGAACGAGGCTGAGAGTAGACGACATTCATCGCTTCTAACTCTTGATAAGCACGAATAACGGTATTTTTGCTGACAGACAATTGTTCGCATAGCTGGCGAATGGAAGGCATTTTATCGTGTGCGTGGAATAAACCATCGTCGATGGTCTGCTTAAGATGACGTTTTACCTCAGTATATTTAGGTTCAGTATATTTAGGATCCGTGTTTTTAAGCTTACTTTTCATTCTGTACCCACTAAATTATTCAAATCTGTGCCTTTTACGCATAACTGTACCTAAATAAAGTAGCAGCATAGAATCGATTGTGGCTAGGAATTTTGTGATGTTTGTAAGAATGATCCCGTTCTTGTTTGTCGTGCTATGGGCATCTGGTTTCGTTGGCGCAAGGTTTGGCTTAATGTATGCGGAACCTGCCACGCTGCTCACGTTGCGCATGGTGGCGAACGTGGTACTTTTTATTGGCTTGTTGCTACTGCTCAGACGGCGCATTCCCCGTGGTCGCCATTTGTGGCATTCCTGTATAACGGGCGTGTTGATTCATGGTTGCTATTTGGGCGGAACCTACCAAGCGATTTCTTGGGGAATGCCAGCAGGTTTAAGTGCTCTGCTGGTGGGGACGCAACCCATTTTAACTGCGCTGCTGCTGGTTTTTATGAGTACAGAGCGCTTTAATCTGGCGCAGTGGTTAGGGTTAGCTCTTGGGTTTTCTGGGATAAGTCTCGTCTTGATGGGTAACATTGAGTGGCAATCGGAAGTACACAAATGGCCTGCCATTAGTTTGTGTTTGTTATCTCTGCTCGGCATCACGCTCGGCACCTTATATCAGAAAAAATTTTGCCAAGGTGTGGATATGATTGGCAGCGCTACCGTGCAATATGTGGCTGCGTTATGCCTATTTTTACCTTGGGCTTGGAGCTTTGAAACCATGCAAGTGCAATGGACACCGACCTTTATCATGACACTGGTATGGCTGGTTGTGGTGCTGTCATGTGTCTCTATTTTATTGCTGTTGTATATGGTTGAACACGGTGCGGCCTCAAGTGTGGCTTCAGTGTTTTATCTTGTACCGCCAACCACCGCCATTCAAGCATGGCTTGCTTTTGATGAATCACTGGATGGGTTTGGTGTCGCGGGCTTTTGCCTTGCCGTTACGGCTGTTTATCTGGTGGTGAAAAAGCCGAATCTGCTGAGAAAATTGGCGAAACCGGTATTTGAGCGTTCATAAAATTCACCCCTATAAACCGAACTTAGAATGGGGTGCTCTGCTGGTGGTTGGGTAATCAATGGATAATTTCCGACTCCCGGCGGCACCTAATGACTTTGCCAATTTTTTCAGATTGATCTTAAGCGATGCACTCAAAAATGCGCTGCCCTTCCTCTGTTTTCCTAAAAAATTTCACAGTGTCATCTAGTTTTAAACTAAGTGAAACACAACTGTCATATTTGCGTCCTAAAGTGAGTTTCGTTCAATACACAACGGCAATAAAGCCTCTTAAGGATATTTGTGATGAAAAAGACAGTAATCGGTGCAATCGCTCTTTTAGGTGCATTGGCAGTTAACCCAGTTTTTGCAAAAGAAACCATTTCTGCTGTTGGCTCTAGCAGCGTAACGCCATTGATGGAAGTTTTCTCTGAAACATATATGAAGAAAAACGCGGACGTGTTTATTGAGGTTCAAGGCCCAGGTTCTTCTGCCGGTATTAAAGCCGCTAAGAACGGCAGTGCGGATATTGGTATGTCTTCACGTGGCCTAAAAAGCTCAGAAAAAGAAGCATCATTAGTTGAAGAAAAGATCGCGCTTGATGGTATAGCGGTGGTTGTGCATCCAAGCAATAAAGTAAAAGGGTTGAGTGCTGAACAAGTCTCTGCAGTTTACAAAGGCGAAATCACGAATTGGAAAGATGTCGGTGGTGAAGACAAACCTATCGTTGCAATTACTCGCGATACCGCATCAGGGACTCGTGGTGCATTCGAAGAGATTATGAAACTGACAAAAAAAATCTCAGACAAGACGGTATCTGCTATCTCTCAACGAGCTCAAGTAGCTAACGGTAACGGTAGTTTGAAAACTATGGTTGCGTCTAACCCTTATTCCATCGGTTACATCTCTCTTGGCACCGTTGATAACACGGTTCATGCCTTAGCGGTAGACGGTACTGATGCATCGGTAGATAACGTGAAAAATGGTTCATATAAAGTGGCTCGTCCTTTCCTTGTACTGTACAAAAAAGGCCAACCATCCGCTCAAACGCAACAGTTCCTTGATTGGATGCTAACGCCTGAAGCTCAAAAACTCGTTGCAGAACATCACTATATCGCAGTGAACTAATTGACTCTCCCATTCGACTTGAAGTTGCAGCGACGTTGTTTCGTTCAGCCCAATCACATGCTTTATCCATGTGGATGGGAATTCACTGACTTGCTGTTTAGCCGCCACTTCAAGTTGTTTGGGGAAATAACTTTAAAAGTTTGCTTGGCCCATCGTTGGGGCTGAGCCTTTTCTATCCACGTCGATTCCATCGAATAGTGAGATTGATACTATGACCATCGCAACAAATAGTGAAAAGCTTATGAACAACGTTTCTACGCAAGCTTCCAAACGTGCACTTCGTGCTAAAAAGCGTGTGGACTGGAAAGAGCGCATTTTCCACGGGTTGTTTCTTACCAGTGCCATTATTGGCATTGTGTCTCTTGCCATCATTGCCTACTTCATTTTCCGCGAAAGTATTCCCGCATTTCAAGAAGTGGGTATCTCGGGTATCGTCCTTGGACAAGATTGGTTGCCGCCAGCTCTGTATGGTGTGGCAACTATGATTGTCGCTTCTGTGGTTTCAACGTTTGGTGCGGTTATCGTTGGTGTGCCTGTGGGCGTGCTCACCGCTATCTTTATTGCCGAAGTCGCACCAAAACGTGTCGCGAATATCATTCGCCCAGCCGTTGAATTGCTCGCTGGTATTCCTTCCGTGGTCTATGGTTTCTTTGGTCTTGTGATTATTGTTCCTTTGATTCAGGACATTTTCCAAGTTCCTGCGGGCAACACCATTCTAGCGGGTATCATTGTGCTTGGTGTCATGATCTTACCGACGGTGATTACCGTGTCCGAAACTTCTATTCGAGCCGTCCCTCATGCGTACAAAGAAGGTTCTTTGGCATTAGGTGCATCCAGTATTTTTACCATCTTCAAACTGCTTGTACCGGCAGCTCGTTCCGGAATTATGACCGGCGTCATCTTAGGAATTGGGCGTGCGCTCGGTGAAACCATGGCCATTATTATGGTGATGGGCAACGCGCCAGCGATGCCTGAAGGTATTTTAGACTCAGCACGCACGCTGACAGCCAATATTGCGATTGAAATGTCTTACGCAAGTGGTGTTCATGCCAGTGCGCTTTATGCAACAGGCGTTGTGCTATTGGCATTCATCATGATCTTGAATGCCACATTGCTCTATTTAAACCGTGAGAGAGCGAGATAATAGTGATGGATACAGTAAAACTAAAACGTGCCCGCCAGCTAAAAGATAACGTATTGAAAATATCTATTTGGATTGCGGCCGCTGTAACAGTCGGCTTCCTATTTTGGATTATCTGGTACATCCTTTCTAACGGGCTACAACACGTAGATTGGAATTTCGTTACTGACGATTACACCCGTACTGGCAATGAACACGGGATCTTCCCGATGATCATATCGACGATTTATATGGTGATCGCTTCTATTTCGGTGGCCGCCCCGTTGGGTATTATGACGGCGATTTATCTTACCGAATACGCCAAAATCGGTAGCCGCTTGGTGAAAGTGATCCGCTTTTGTACCGAATCTTTGGCGGGGATCCCCTCCATTATCTTTGGTCTATTTGGCATGACCTTCTTTGTGGTGATTCTAGGCTTAGGCTTCTCTATTTTGTCGGGTGCGCTAACGCTCAGCATTTTGATTTTGCCTGTGATCATTCGGACCACAGAAGAAGCGTTGATGGCCGTTCCTCAAACTTATCGCGAAGGTTCTTATGGTCTTGGGGCCTCAAAAATATACACCATTTGGCGTCTGATTTTGCCAAGTGCAATGCCCGGCATTCTCACGTCAATTATTTTGAGTATTGGTCGTGTTATTGGCGAGTCGGCCCCTGTGTTTTTAACCGCAGGGATGGTGGCACGTATTCCTGATTCATTGCTCGATTCAGGCCGCACCCTAACCGTTCACCTTTACAAACTCACAACAGAGCTGTTCACGGTTGAAGAGTGGAATCAAGCCTACGGTACAGCAACCGTGCTGATTGTGGTTGTGCTACTGATCAACATGGTGACGAAGCTAATCGCAAGACGATTTAATACCGCTTCTTATTAAGCAGAGCGTTGGGTGCGATTTACAGAATTTTGAGAGATAACAAGAATGAACAAATTTAATATTGAAAACCTAGACCTTTTTTATGGCGATAACCAAGCGCTAAAATCAATCAACCTGCCTATTCCAACTCGTCAAGTGACAGCGCTGATTGGCCCTTCTGGCTGTGGAAAATCGACTTTATTACGCTGTTTGAACCGAATGAATGACCTTATTGAAGGCGTGACTATCACCGGTAAATTGGCGATGGATGGGCAAGATATTTACGGCAATATTGATGTTGCAGATCTGCGTATCAAAGTGGGAATGGTGTTCCAAAAGCCAAATCCGTTCCCAATGAGTATTTATGAAAACGTGGCGTATGGGTTACGTGCACAAGGGATTAAAGATAAAAAGCACATCGATGAAGTGGTTGAGCGCTCATTGCGCGGCGCGGCGTTGTGGAATGAAGTAAAAGATCGCTTGAAGTCACATGCGTTTGGCCTCTCTGGTGGTCAACAACAGCGTTTGTGCATCGCACGTACGATAGCGATGGAGCCGGATGTGATTTTGATGGATGAACCAACGTCCGCCCTTGACCCGATTGCAACACACAAAATTGAAGAATTGATGGAAGAGCTGAAAAAGAATTACACCATCGTTATTGTCACGCACTCAATGCAGCAAGCGCGTCGTATTTCTGATCGCACGGCGTTTTTCTTAATGGGGGAATTGGTTGAACACAATGATACACAAGTGATTTTCAACAATCCTAAAGATGATAGAACTATGGGATATGTCAATGGCGATTTCGGCTAGTCACTTATTGCAGCGACTAACCTGGAATAATATCGGACTCATTATAACTATAAAGCGATGGTAACTTTGCCCCTCATACAGAGGGGCTTTTTTGTAGAAACTTCATTGCATACATATTCTTATCCGCAATATGTATTAATTGATTAATATTGGCTGAATCTTTAGGAAAAGAGGCAATACCGATACTGGTTGAAAGTTTTGCTCCCACTCCATTACCCACGAAGAAATTCTCTTTAAAACACGCTTTAATGTGGTGTTGCATAATGCTCAGTTCCATCGCATCTACGCTATGGATGATCAGGGCAAACTCATCCCCCCCCATACGAAATACCGAATAATCAAAGGTGGGAATCGAATGTGTTAAGCGAAACGCTACTTGCTGTAATACACTGTCCCCTGCTTTATGACCATTTTGGTCGTTAATGGGCTTAAAGCCATTTAAGTCGAGAAGAAAGAGAGAAAAGGGGTTATTGGCAGAAATTTGATTCAGCTCTTCAAACATAGCAAGGCGGTTAGCAAGTCCAGTTAGAGGGTCAGTTAACGCTAAGGTACGCTGAGCAACCGCTTCTTTATGAAAAATATAGCTAACTAAGCCAATGCAACCCAGCATCAAGAACATCAGCAGAAATTGTACCTGTGTTAGCCTATTTGCTTTTTCTTTTTGCTCGAGATAGATAGGGCTTTGCAGTTGAAAGTTTTGGTTTACATAGCCGATAATCTGGTCGTAAATCAAGCGAGCATGTTTTTCAAATACAGCCAATGACTTTTGATCTTTAACGGCCAGCAATAAGCTTTCTAATATTTTGAAATCATCAAAGTTGTTCTTAAAGAAATGCTGGGAATCCGTTCTACCCATAAAATTATCCGATTCCTTACTCGTTAGAATCAAGTCAAAACGGCTCCAAATCAGCTCATACTGCAGCCAAGTGTGCGCTCTCTTATCCTGTGAATCTAAGTAATAAGGAGTCGAAGCAATCAGCTCAGAATACTCTTTGGTGAGCTGGAATAAATACCAAGTTGCATAGTTACGTTGGTCGGTATAGGAGTTGGCTAAAGAGCGTGTGGTCGAAAGTATATACAAATTAGCGACGATCAAGGCGACTGACAGGACAATCAACAGTGTTTTTGCTCGGTATAGCAAGGGGTGTAAAGTGCTGTATTTTGTAAAATTCATTATTTACCGTGAATCAATAGTTTTTCTAACTGCCACACCATCTGGGTGTAATAAATGTCATTGTCTATTTGTGGATATTTATCTAGATTGTAGATCAGCCAAAATGGCCCCTTGTTTCTTATTTTCATTTCATCGCCATTCATGTGATAAGCAATAATAGGTTCATAGCGAGTTAAGTTTTCAATTGCAATATTAGC
Source organism: Vibrio sp. V01_P9A10T6 (assembly GCF_963877065.1). Lineage (NCBI taxonomy): Bacteria > Pseudomonadati > Pseudomonadota > Gammaproteobacteria > Vibrionales > Vibrionaceae > Vibrio > Vibrio sp. V01_P9A10T6. Next base: position 325 of record NZ_CAWNTB010000168.1, on the reverse strand, counting down.
GGCGTAATCATTAATGGCCAAAAATGATACAGAAGAAACCTGTCCAACTTGCAAATGATTAATTAAATCAATAACTTTAAAGCCAGTGAAAGTATTTTCTTTTGGTAACCAAGGAAGCTGAGTCGTGAAGGTTTCACGAGGCAGCCTCTCTGCCAATTGTGCAAGAGAATAAGTAACCCGATCTTGGTTTGGGAGGGTAATAGTTAAGCTTGCAGCATGAACAAATAAGCTGAAAAAAATAAGTGGTAAAGCGGTTATCCATCTCATCATAAACTACCTTATTTACTTCTGCTTTTTTCTTAGAGCATAGACTAAAAGTATAAGG